>NZ_JBFRCY010000332.1:0-4795 GCF_052113305.1 Terriglobus sp. YAF25 | reverse complement strand
CCTGTTCGTAGGTCTTTACGACGGCGTCTACATCTTCTACCGGAAACTTGAAGGTGACCTGCTTGTAGACGATGCCGTCGCGTTCCGCCCGCTGCCGGTAGGCATTCATCATGTTCGGATAGTCGAACTTGCAGCCGACTACTTCGTCTCCGGCCTTGAGCGGCAGACCATAGATGATGGTGTTCAGCGCCTCGGTCGCATTCCGGTTGATGGCGATCTCTTCAGCGGAGGCGCCTGCAAGCCGGGCAAGCTTCTGACGGAGCGGCTCGCGGCCCTGGTCCAGGATCTGCCACATGAAGTACGAGGGCCCTTCGTTCGTCATCTGGTTATAGCGGGCGACTGCCTCCTGCACGACAATCGGGGCGGGAGAGACGCCACCATTATTAAGGTTCAGGATCAGCGGGCTGACCGAATAGCCGCGCTGGATCACGCCCCAGAAATCCTCGTTCTGCGCTACCGTTGCCGCATCGTGATCGTTAACCGCGCTGGCCGCCGCCTGCCATTCCTCCGCATGCGCCTGCTGAAAAAAACTGTTCGATGAAAATGCGCCGGCAAGGGCGGTCATCTTCAGGAAGGAGCGACGATCGTGCTGGGCCATACCAGCAATGTAGGGCATGCTCTTCTGTACGTAAACACGCTTTACCGTGAAGAGCCTTGCTGTTCACGGTGAAACCTTTGCAGACAGCGACGATTTACCGTGGGAATTCGCACTTGCAGCAGATTTAATTCAAATGACCATCATAAGTTCGCTAAACCATTGTTCCGTGAGGGAAACGGAAGGCGGGATGCCGAATTTCACCGGAAGTGTGTAAGATTGTCGCGCCTCTCAGGCCAGCCGGAATTCGTCGGCTTGAGGCCGGGTAATCGGCAATTGTTCCTTCCGCAAACGAATCAGGCCCGCTGGTGCGGGTTAACTAACAAGAGGGATGAGTCATGGAAACAGAGAAGAGCACGGAGAGCACGACCTACTCGCGCCGGCGGTTCCTGAAGACGTCAGCAGGCGCCGCGGTCGCAGCCGGATTCCCGGCGATTGTTCCGAGTTCCGTCTTCGGACAGAACGCCCCCTCGAACCGCATCAACATCGGCGCCATTGGCGTCGGCCGTATCTCCCGCACGCACGATCTTCCGAACCTCTGGAAGTACGACCAGGCGCRTATTCTCGCCGTCTGCGATCTGGATGCCGGCCGCGTTCAGGCAGGCAGGGAATTGATTGACGGCATCTATGCCAAAAAGACCGGCAAGCCCTATCAGGGGACATTGGGCTACAGCCACTATCACGAGCTGTTGGCCAACAAAGATATCGATGCGGTTGTGATCTCCACGCCCGATCATCAGCATGCCATTCTTGCCGTCTATGCCGTTCGTGCAGGCAAGGATGTCTATCTGCAAAAGCCTGCCTCGCTCACCATCGCGGAGGGCAGACGCATGGCAGACGAGGTCAAGAAGTCAGGCCGCATCCTGCAGATCGGTTCGCAGCAGCGGTCGTGGAAGCAATTCCGTCGCGCCTGTGAGTTGGTACGGAATGGACGCATCGGAGACATCAAGCACGTCGAGATCGGTCTGCCGGGCGATCCATCTGGAGGCAACCCGGCGCCGATGCCGGTGCCGGCGGGATTCAACTACGACGCCTGGCTTGGCTCTACGCCTGAGGTGCCATACACACTTGACCGCGTCATGCCCACCCATGGTTTCGATCGTCCGGGCTGGCTGCGCTGCGAACAATTCGGCGCCGGCATGATTACCGGCTGGGGCGCCCATCACGTCGACACCGCGCACTGGGGCATGAATACCGAACTTACCGGCCCGGTCGAGATCTGGGGAACGGCGGAGTTCCCGACCTCCGGATTGTGGGATGTCCATGGACCCTTCAAGACCAACGCCGTCTATGCGAATGGCGTGACCATGACCATCAGCGGAGAGTTCCAGAACGGCATTAAGTTTTATGGCACCAAGGGATGGATTTTTGTCTGCCGCGATGAACAGGCCTCGCCTACGGCTGCCGCGGGCGAGAAGGCAAAGATCGAGCCGCTGGTGGCGAGTGATCCGAAGATTCTCGATAGCGTTATCGGCCCGAATGAGACGCATCTCTACTACAGCGAAGATCAGCATGGAAACTGGCTCGACTGTATCCGCTCGCGTAAGGAGCCCATTGCTCCGGCTGAGATTGGACACCGTGCCTGCTCCACCTGCTTGCTGCACCACATTGCAATGAAGACAAAGCGTCGCCTGCACTGGGATCCGGCGAAAGAGCGCTTTGTGAAGGATGACGATGCCAACCGGTATCTCAGCCGCACGCAGCGAACGCCGTATACGTTGCCGGTGTAGAGGTGAATCCGGGTGCTTCAGGTCCCTTGGGGACCTGGGTATTCGAGCGAAGCTCGAACCGCTTTTATTTGTCATTTCTCCACTCCCTGCGGTCACTACGAAATGACAAACAAAAGAGCTCCTAGCGAAGTGCCGTCAACCGCTTGAAGCCCGTATGGCGTTGCAGCACGACTGCTGCGGCGCCGCGAAGACGAGCTGCTTCGCCATCGGCCAGCGCGATCAGCTTCGGCGGGCCTCCGGTCAACATGCGGGTGGAGAGTTCCGAGGCAACGATGGGTCCCACGGTGTCCCAGCGCAGCGTGATGTCGCCGGCAAAGAGAATCACCTCAGGATCGAAGGTCGCGGTCACGATGCGCAGTCCCCGGCCAATACCTCTGGCCTGCTTCTCCAGCGCGATCCGTGCTTTCTCGTTGCCGCTGGCTTCCATGTTGAGAAGCTGCTGAATGGTCGGTGTCTGGTTGGAGACAGCGCTTTCGTGGAAGTAGCGCAGCGCCGCCCTTGACGAGGCGAACATCTCCCAGCAGCCCACCTGTCCGCATGCGCATTGAGGACCGGAGTCGGCGATGGGAATATGTCCTAGTTCCCCCGCCATGCCGGTTGCGCCTTCGACGAGGTTGCCGTTTACCAGTAATGCTGCACCGACGCCTTCTGAGATGGTGACCAGCACTGCATTGCGAATGCCCTGAAGGCGTCCGAACCACTGTTCTGACAGCATGCAGGCATTGGCTGCGTTCTCCAGCTCTACCTGGAGTCCAAGCCGTTTCTGTAGTGCGCCGCGGATATCGAAGCCAACCCAGGGAAGGTTCGGCGCCAGGGCCAGCCGTTGCGATCGCTTGTCGACGCGGCCGGGGAGGCTGATGCCGACACCCTCGCATGTCTTGTCAGGGAACTGTGCCTGTAAACGCTTCATCCCTTCGGCAATGGCATCGACGCCTTGTTTGGCATTAGCGATCACGGGTACCAACGTGCGGTCGAGAAATCTTCCATTCAGATCGACAACGGCGAGAATGGTCTGCGTCGGGCGAACATCGGCGACCAGGATGACGAGATCGTCATTCATGGTCAGCATGGTCGGCCTGCGGCCCCGTGCTGTCTTGAGTATCTGTCCTTCGCGGATCCAGCGTTCTTCGATCAGGCCGTCGACGATGGCCGAGACAGTGGAGCGCTGCAGACCCGACCGTCGCGCGATATCGACACGGGAGATGGGTTGGTTGCAGCGCAAGACTTCCAGGACCAGATCGCGGTTGTGGTCACGAATCGGCGCAGCCGTGCGGGTGCTGGGAGCGGGAGATGGAGGACGTTTCATTCGAGCTGAAAAAAGTACCTCAATAAGAGCGCGTGTATTTATTTCACAAATCTCCCATAAATCACAARTTGTGGCTGATTTAGCTTGCCGTCGGAACCAAAGTTATTTCCGCGAACCAAATCGGGATTTCCTCAATTTTCTTCGGTTGTCGTAGAAAACACCCTCGATCAAATGCCTTGACACTCTTCCAAACGCAAACATATAGTTCGGTCCGCTTCCAAAAGATGCACTGGAGATGCACTGATGTCAAAAAAACGTAGCCTTCTTCTCTTGCAGTTCTTGTTGTGGGTCGGGTGTTTTTGGGGGTACCAAGCTTTCGGGCAGACACTCTATGGAACATTGACCGGTGTTGTTAGCGACGCGACCGGTTCCGTTCTTCCCAACGCACAGATAACCGCAACCAATCCATCCACCGGTCTTAGCCGCACCACCACGACGGACACCTCCGGCAACTATCAGTTCACTGATCTGCCGCCCGGAACCTACGACATCACCTTCTCCGCGCCTAACTTCACGCAGAGCGTAAGCAAAGGTGTCGCCGTCAGCGCCAACCAGACCCGCCGTATCGACACGACGATGTCGCTGGGCGCGGTCTCCGACAAGATTGAGGTCACCACGGCTCCGCCGGCATTGCAGACCGACCGTGCCGACGTGAACTACGAGATCACCAGCACTCAGGTGCAGGAGCTGCCGACGACCTCCACCGCCGGCCGTAACTTCCAGGGGCTCTATCGTCTGATTCCTGGTGTGCCGCCACCGACAGAGAACAACTCGCAGGCAGGTAACCCGGGCCGTACCCAGGCAGTGACGGCAAACGGAATTGCGAACACCATCAACTCCACCAAGATTGACGGCGCAGCTGTGGGATATCCGTGGCTTCAGTCCATCGTTGCGTATATTCCGCCGACGGACTCGATCGAGTCCGCCAACATTGTGACCAACAGCTTCAATGCTGAGCAGGGAGCTGCCGGCGGTATCGCGGCGAACCTGATCGTCAAGAGCGGTACGAACAACTTCCACGGCAGCGCCTGGGAGTACAACTCGATCTCGCAATTCAATGCACGTCAGTACTTCACGCGTGTTTCGACGACTCCGGTAACACCGAAGAACATCCTCAACGAGTACGGCGCGAACATCGGCGGCCCGATTATCAAAGACAAGCTC
>NZ_JBFRCY010000331.1:0-7807 GCF_052113305.1 Terriglobus sp. YAF25 | reverse complement strand
TCCCTGCTCCGGCTTGGCATCACGCAGCGCATTCGCCAGTGGGACTATCAACTCGAGATCGGTCAGAGCGCGGAGCTAGCGCTGCCGACCGATGCGGTCTCGCCGGTTGCTGCGCAAGGCCAGCTTGGCCTGGGTGGCACTTACTATGCCGCGAACAACAACAATAGCAATCCCGCCGCTGCTTCGTTCCGGCAGGGCTTCCTGCGTTATCACTTCCAGAAAGAGCCGAATACGTTGCGCATGGGCCGTTTTGAATTCTTTGACGGACAGGAGATCGTTCCCAAGAACAGCACGCTGCTCTGGGTACAGACCAACCGCGTGGGTCATCGCCTTATCGGCAACTTCGGCTTCTCAAACGGACAGCGTTCCTTTGATGGCATAGAGGGCAAGCTCGGCGGCAAGAGCTGGAACCTGACTGCGATGGGCGGCCGGGCGACGCAGGGCGTCTTCAACATGAATGCCAACCCTGAGCTGAATGTCGATGTCCAGTACGTGGCGTATACGCATGTGCTGGCGAAACAGCGTGTCATCGTTCGCGCTTTCGGTCTCGGCTATCACGATGGTCGTACCGGGCTGACCAAGACGGACAACCGCAGTGCGGCGGCACGCGCACTCGATCACAAGAACATCCGCATTGGCACCTTTGGCGGCAATCTGCTGGCAGCGGTGCCTGCGGGCCATACCACGGTCGACTTCCTGCTGTGGGGAGCAGGTCAGGTCGGGTCCTGGGGAGTGCAGGATCATTCTGCAGGGGCGATCGCGGTAGAGGGCGGTCTGCGCTTCGATAAGGTCAAGACGACACCATGGGTTCGTGGCGGCTATCTACGCTCCACCGGCGACAACAATGCAACGGATAACAAGCACAACACCTTCTTCCAGGTCTTGCCCACGCCGCGTATCTATGCGCGGTTCCCGTTCTACAACTCGATGAACTCCACGGACTCCTTTGTTCAGCTTATCGACAAGCCCAGCAAGAGAGTGGATCTGCGTTCCGATCTTCACTTCCTCAAGCTCACCTCGGCCTCGGACTTCTGGTACCAGGGTGGCGGAGCCTTCGATAACAAGGTCTTCGGTTATACGGGAAGGCCGGCGAACAGCCACAACAGCTTCAGCTCGCTGTATGACATCAGCGCCGACATTACGCTTACCAAGCAGTTATCGCTGGGAACGTACTACGCGYATGCCTTCGGGAAGTCGGTCGTCAGTGCGATCTATCCGACGGAGGGTGGAGCGAACTACGGCTACTTTGAGTTGAACTATCGCTTGCAGAAGGTCCTGGGCGGCCACAGCCACTAGGGCATCTCAAACACACTCCCGTTGCCCCATTCTTTGCGACTCAGAGTCCGCGGTCAGCGTTGCCGGCTGGAATGAGAAAGCAAAGAGTGGGGCACCGCTTTTTAGAGCAATTCCCCTAATACTGTAGCTTTGGATAAATCTTCGCGAATGCAGGCTGGACGACCGTCAGCAGTGAGCCTTGTGGCTCAGGTATCTTTGATGGCATCGTGGATTGCATTTGAATCCGCGGCCGCAATCGTTTTCGAAAGGTCTTCTGCCATGCGATTGACACATGTTCTCACCCTGTTCGCCGGCTTGCTGCCGACTGCCGCGCTTGCGCAGGCGAAGCTTCCGTATCAGGACACCTCGCTCACCCCGGAACAGCGTGCGCACGATCTGGTCTCGCGGTTGACGCTGGAGGAGAAGGCCGCACAGAGTGTCAACACCGCGCCTGCCATTCCCCGCCTGGGTGTGCCTGCCTATGATTACTGGAACGAGGGGCTGCACGGTATCGCGCGGTCCGGTCATTCGACGCTGTTTCCGCAGGCTATTGGTATGGCGGCGACCTGGGACGCGCCGCTCCTGCAGCAGATCGGAGATGTGGTCTCTACCGAGGCGCGCGCCAAGTACAACGATGCTGTCCGCAAAGACATTCACAGCATCTACTTCGGCCTGACCATCTGGTCGCCGAATATCAATATCTTCCGCGATCCGCGCTGGGGACGCGGGCAGGAGACCTACGGAGAAGATCCGTACCTGACCGGAAGTCTTGGCCTGTCGTTTGTTCGCGGCCTGCAGGGGCCAGATCCTCAGCATCCTCGCGCTATTGCTACGCCAAAACACTTCGCCGTGCACAGCGGTCCGGAGAATACGCGCCACAGTGCCAACATCGATCCTTCTGCGCATGATCTGTGGGAGACGTATTTGCCGCAGTTCCGTCGCACGATTGTTGAAGGTCAGGCCGGATCGATTATGTGCGCCTATAACGCCATCTACGGCAAGCCGGCATGCGCCAGCGATCTTCTGCTGAAGGAGATCCTGCGTGATGCCTGGAAGTTCAAGGGCTTTGTCACTTCTGATTGTGGGGCCATCGACGACTTCTACCAGAAGACGGCACATCGCTACTCGCCGGATAAGGAGCATGCTTCGGCCGCAGGTGTTCTCGCGGGCACGGATACCAACTGCGGCCGGACCTACCAGGTTCTGCCAGCGTCGGTCCGTGCAGGATTGCTGAAGGAGAGCGACCTCGATGCAACGCTGGAACGTCTGTTCACCGCACGCATGCGGCTCGGTCTCTTCGATCCTCCATCGAGCTCGCCTTATGCGCAGATCCCGTACAGCCAGGATCGCGCTCCGGCGCACCTGGCGCTTTCGGAGCGCGCTGCGAAAGAGTCCATGGTGTTGTTGAAGAACGACGGCATCCTGCCGTTGCAGCCGGCGAAATATAAGAAGGTTGCTGTCATCGGCCCCAACGCGGCGTCGCTTGCCGCTCTGGAGGGCAACTACAACGCTGTTCCGAAGGACCCCGAGATGCCGGTCGATACCCTGCGTAAGTCGCTTCGTGGAGCACAGGTTGTCTACGCAGAGGGCGCACCGTATGCCGATGGAGCTCCTCTGCCGGTTCCGTCGACCATGTTCCGCACAGCGGCAACGGGCGGCCGCAATGGTTTGAAGGCGGAGTACTTCAATGGCTCGGATGGGGATATCTTCGCAGGCAAGCCGACTACCGTGCGGCAGGACCCGCAGATTGATTTTGATTGGAACTCCGCCGCCCCCGTCGATGCGGTGAAGCAGGAGTTCTTCGGCGTTCGCTGGACTGGATATATTGCCGCTCCGCAGGCGGGCGACTTCGAGTTCAATATGCGGCTGGCGCACTGTTATCCATGCGGCGATGAAGAGCGCTACCGCGTGACCGTCGATGGACACGAGGTGGCAAACTTCTCGACCCCCGCGAAGGACTTCCGCGAGAGCACGACGCCGCGTTTCCATATTCGTTTTGAAGACACTAAGCCACATTCCATTGAAGTGACCTATGTGCACAAGGCTCCGCTTTTTGGTGGAGGTTTGACGATGGAGTGGGTGCCTCCGGCGGGCCTGCTGCAACAGCAGGCGGCAGAGGCAGCGCGTGATGCGGACATGGTGATTGCGATGATTGGTCTTTCGCCGGAGCTTGAAGGCGAAGAGATGAAGATCAAGGTGGAAGGCTTCGATGGGGGCGATCGCACCGACATCAAGCTGCCTGCAAGCCAGCAGCAGATGCTGGAGGCGGTTGCGCAGTCGGGCAAGCCGATGGTGGTGGTGCTGATGAACGGCTCCGCGCTTGCCGCACCCTGGGCGCAGGAGCATGCGAATGCGATTCTCGAGGCATGGTATCCGGGTGAGTTCGGCGGCAAGGCTATTGCCGATACGTTGCTCGGTGTTTACAACCCTGCTGGCCGTCTACCAGTGACCTTCTATCGGTCAGTCGGCGATCTGCCCGCCTTCGATGATTATTCGATGAAGAACCGGACTTATCGCTACTTCCAGGGCACGCCGCTCTATGGCTTTGGCTACGGTCTCAGCTATACGACCTTTACGTACTCCGGAGCGAAGGCAGCGACCAATGAGTTGCACGCCGGCGATCCGCTGAAGGTCGAGGTTACAGTCACAAACAGCGGCAAGCGCGCGGGAGAAGAGGTGGCGCAGCTCTATCTGCTTCCGCCGGCTGGAGGCAACGGTGGTCTGTCGCCGAAGCTGCAGCTTGAGGGCTTCGAGCGGGTTACGCTCAAACCGGGCGAGGCGCGCAAGCTGGCGTTTGAGCTTTCGGCGCGCGATCTCTCGCAGGTCGATGGCGACGGTAATCGTGTTGTTCTCCCGGGCGAGTACTCTATAGCCATCGGTGGGTCGCAGCCCGGTGCGCAATCGCAGACCGTGAGCTTCCGGATCAGCGGAAGCTACCCCGTTCCCCGGTAGCCCGAAAGACAGGAAAAAGAATCGATGATTTTGAAAAGGCACCATCTGCAGCCTGTTTCACTTTTCGCAAGCATGATTGCGCTATCGTCATTGCAGCCGATGCATGCAGAAGATGGTTCCGCTGCCTGGCTGCGCTATGCTCCGGTAGCAACAGCGCAGTATCGGGCTGTGCCGACACGTATCGTTCCTTCCTCTGACTCATCCATAGAACACGCGGCCGCCGAAGAGCTTCAGCGTGGTCTCAACAGCATGCTTGGTGTTCATGCGGAGATCGCTGCGCAGAGTGCATCGGCACAGCGCGGTGCGGTGATCCGCCTGGTGCTGACACCGGGGACGAGCGTATGCCCGGTTGCTGGCCTCCATCGGAATCAATGGCTGCAACGTCAACAACKTGAATGCAGATCTCGATCTGCTGACGCCGGCTCATATCCGCGAGTTTGCGCGTCTTGCCGAGGTCTTTCGTCCCTGGGGTGTCAGGCTTGCGATGAGTATCGATCTCACGTCGCCGCAGACCGTGGGTGGTATGTCGACCTTCGATCCTCTCGATCCGTCTGTGGCAACGTGGTGGAAAGAGAAGGTCGATGAGATCTACCGCGCCATTCCGGATTTTGGCGGTTTTACGGTCAAAGCAGATTCGGAGGGGCGCAAGGGGCCATCGCAGTACGGGCGTTCGCCTGCAGATGCAGCCAACGTACTGGCACGTGCCCTGGCGCCGCATCATGGCGTGGTGCTCTATCGCGGCTTTGTCTATAACAACCATCTCGACTGGCAGGATCATAAGGCAGACCGTGCACGTGCCGGCGTGGATAACTTCGCGCGTTACGACGGTACGTTTGAAGACAACGTCATCATCCAGATCAAGGAAGGCCCCATCGATTTCCAGGCGCGTGAGCCTGTAAGTCCGCTCTTCGCCGCGCTGCGTCGCGCCAACGTCGCCATCGAGCTGCAGACCGCACAGGAGTACACCGGTCAGCAACGGCACATGGTCTGGCTGCCAAACATGTGGCACTGGGTGCTGGATACCGATCTGCATGCCGACGATCGCAGCACACCGGTCAAGCAGATCGTAACCGGTCACAGCTTTCCTCTTGCGAATGGCAAACCGCGCCGGGGCGGCTTCGTCTCCGTCACCAATGTCGGTATGGAGGCCAACTGGCTGCACCATCCGATGGCGATGGCCAACCTGTATGGTTTCGGTAAGCTGGCGTGGAACCCAGACCAGCTACCTGACCAGATCATCGATCGCTGGGCGCGTCTGACATGGGGAAATCGTCCTGAGGTGGTGAAGCTCATTACGACGCTGCAGCTTGAGAGCTGGCAGGTCTACGAGGGCTACACCGGTCCGAATGGCATAGGGACGCTCACCAATATTCTTGGCTATCACTTCGGCCCGGGCATCGAATCGGCGGAGCGCAATGGATGGGGCCAGTGGTTTCGCGGCGAGAAGGACGGCATCGGCATGGACCGCACTGCCAATGGAACCGGCTATATTCAGCAGTATCCGCCGCAGCTCGCGGCGAAGTACGAGTCGCTTGCCACCTGCCCTGAGGATCTGCTGCTCTTCTTCCACCACGTCCCTTACGACTACAAACTGCGTAACGGGAAGACGTTGGTGCAATCCATCTATGACACGCACTACAGTGCCTCAGCGCAGGCTGGAACCTACGTCACCCGCTGGCAGCAGCTTCATGGCATGGTCGATGACGAACGCTACGAGCAGGTGCTTCGCCTCTTCCGCTTCCAGGCAGGGCACGCCATTGTGTGGCGCGATGCCATCAATAACTGGTTCCAGCGCATCTCGCAGATTCCTGATGCACAGGGCAGGGTAGGCCACGACGCCGGACGGGTTGAGGCTGAGGCGGTCATCGGGTCCGGGTATGAACCGGTGGATGTCACTCCATGGGAGACGGCATCCGGCGGCAAAGCCGTGGTCTGCCACAAAGCCGAGGGTTGCACGCTCGCGTATACCTTCCAGCAGAGCTCGGGTACATATGACATCGCGGTGCAGTACTTCGATATCTGGCGCGGTGTCTCGCGGTATGAGCTGCAGCGCAATGGGGAAGCGATTGCTTCGTGGCAGGCGGACGATACGCTGCCTCCGGCACAGTTCGACGCCAATCCTGATGGGCAGACCTCAACCCGGTTCACGGCGAACAGAATCACACTGCAGCAGGGAGACAAGCTGGAGCTGCATGCGATTCCCGATCTGCGTTCAGAGCTGCAACCGGGTGCGGCGCACA
This sequence comes from Terriglobus sp. YAF25, assembly GCF_052113305.1. Lineage (NCBI taxonomy): Bacteria > Pseudomonadati > Acidobacteriota > Terriglobia > Terriglobales > Acidobacteriaceae > Terriglobus > Terriglobus sp. YAF25. Next base: position 1,340 of record NZ_JBFRCY010000331.1, on the reverse strand, counting down.
AAGCGGCTCCGGGAGAGCTGGAATCGCAGTCCCGCATTCCGCGCGATTATCGCGAATATGCGCCGGTGGATTACATCGAAGTTACTCCCTCAGTGCGCAACATCAAGTAGTTTGGCTAGAGCATTTTCCCTGTTCCTGGGTATCCCGAAAGAGGTATACAGTAGCGTTTTCATTGCGGAAAACGCCCATAGATGCGGGAGCCCTAATCTACACCTACAGGGAAATGCTCTATGATCGAAGTCCTGAATCGAAAGAGCAATCATGAATCTCTCTGGAATGACCGCCGTCGTCGTCGGCGGGACCTCGGGTATCGGTAAGGCGCTTGCACTTGGACTTGCACGTCACGGAGCCAACATTGTCGCTACCTCGCGCTCGCAGCAGTCTGTCAACGAAATTGCACATGAGCTGCAGGCTCTCGGGACAAGACATCTTGCCATTGCCAGCGATGTCGCCAGCCGCGACTCCCTGGGGGCACTTCGTGATGCTGTGCTCGCGGAGTTTGGCTCTGTAGAAATCCTGGTGAATTCCGCCGGTATGACCAAGCGCATTCCTACGCTGGAGGTCGACGACGAGCTGTGGAATCAGATTCTCGACGTGAACCTCACCGGCACGCTACGAGCCTGCCAGGTTTTTGGGAAGGTCATGCTGGAGCAGCGGTTTGGCCGCATCATCAACATCGCATCGCTGGCCAGCTTCGCTGCGTCCACCGGACAGATCATTGCGGTCGACGGCGGCTTCCTGGCAAGCGGCGTTAATCAGTAACCCGGCGGAGACTCTGGAGAAGGTTTATGAAGATTGAATCGGCAAAGCTCATCGTCTGCTCCCCGGATCGCAACTTCGTCACGTTGAAGATCGTGACGGATGAAGGCATCTACGGTCTTGGCGATGCGACGCTCAATGGCCGCGAGCTTGCGGTGGCATCGTATCTGACCGAGCATGTTCTTCCGTGCCTGATCGGCCGCGATCCCTTCCAAATCGAAGACATCTGGCAGTATCTCTATCGCGGAGCCTACTGGCGGCGCGGCCCTGTAACGATGAGCGCGATCGCTGCTGTCGATATGGCGCTGTGGGATATCAAGGGCAAGGCGCTGAATACGCCTGTCTATAACCTTCTGGGCGGAAAGAGCAGGGAGGGTGTCCTGGTTTACACCCACGCCAATGGGGCCGACATCGCTGAAGCGGTCGATTCTGTACAGCGTCATGCTGCCGAAGGCTATCTTGCAGTGCGTGCGCAGAGTGGTGTGCCAGGTGTTGCTTCCAGCTACGGAGTGCCGAAGTCCGGCAAACCCTATGAGCCCGCCGAGCGTGGTCTTCCCAGCGAGAGCCTGTGGTCGACGGAG
>NZ_JBFRCY010000330.1:0-4875 GCF_052113305.1 Terriglobus sp. YAF25 | reverse complement strand
TCATAGCTGCGCAAACGGTCGTCGAAGCTGTAGGTGTCAGTCACGGCAATGATCTCTTTGGCGCCGGTATCGCGAGCAAGCTTCTCGATGCCGCCGCGCACCGTTTCCGGACTGCCGACAATCGCAGCGCCCAGCTTGCTCTCCACTGCGGCCTGTTCATAGTCGGCCCACAAGCCGTCCATGGAATCCACCGGCGGCAGCAGCTCCACTGGCTGGTTGCGGATCAGCCGCAGGAAGCGCTGTTGTGGGGTGGTGAACAGACGCTTGGCCTCGGCGTCCGTCGGCGCGGCGATCACCTGTACGCCGACCATCATGTACGGCTCTTGCAATACACCCGGACGGAACATCTCGCGGTAAAGCCGAGCTGCGGCGTAGAGATATTCGGGCGCGAAGTGCGCCGCAAAGGCATACGGCAGGCCTAGCATGCCCGCCAGCTGCGCGCCGAAGGCGCTGGAGCCCAGCAGGAGAACGGGGACCCGGCTTCCCTCACCCGGAAATGCGTGTACGACCTGGTCCGGCCGGGGATCGCCAAGATATGTCCGCAACTCTTCCAGAAGCGCCGGGAAGTCATCGCCAGTCTGCTTCAGATCGCGGCGCAAGGCCCGCATGGTGTGGAAGTCACCCCCAGGAGCACGTCCCAGGCCAAGATCGATACGCCCGGGATACAGCGCTTCCAGTGTGCCAAACTGCTCTGCCACCACCAGCGGAGCGTGGTTGGGCAGCATGATGCCGGCCGAACCAACACGGATCGACTTCGTCGCACCCGCTATATGTCCAATGAGCACAGCCGTCGCAGAACTGGCGATGCCCGCGATGGAGTGATGCTCAGCCAGCAGGAAGCGCTGATAGCCAAGCTTCTCAACGTGCTGCGCCAGGGTTACGGAACGGGCAATGCCCTCCGAAGCATCTTCTCCGGGCCGCAGCCCCACCAGGTCCAGAACGCTCAGGCGAAGTTCGCTCATGGTGATTGGATGACGTCACTTCCGTAAACGCTTCGAGCGATGTCGAAGTTATGCGGCTATGAAACTTCGTTATACGRCTGCGGGATGCCGTTTGACGAACCGGCCACCCGCAAGAAGGATCACTCCCGCAACGACAAGCGCGAGGGTCGTAATGCCCATACCCAGCCGCAGGTTAGAGTGGTCGCTTACCAGACCGATCAGCAGTGGCGAAGGCATATCGCCGAGCAGATGGATGAGCAAAAGCTGTCCGGCCAGCGCCGAGGCCCGGTTCGCGGCGGTCACCGCATTGACCGTAGCAGCATTGATTGGGCCGGTACCGAGAAACAGGCAGATCTCTGCCCCCGCGAGCGCAGGCAACGTGATCCATGAGGGGCCGAAAAAAGTCAGCAACGCAAACGGAATGGAGGAGAGACAGCCGAACGCCGAGACCAGGTACAACGCACTGGAATTGCGTTTCAGTAACCGGCCCGCGATCCAGCCACCCGTAGCTGTGCCCACAATGCCGGTGACAGCGGTGATGGCTCCGATGGTGAATCCGGCCTGTCCCAGGGAGTAGCCGTTCACCCGATGCAGGAACGACGGCATCCACCAGGAGAGGCCGCCCATGCAGAAGGTGATGAACGCATACCCCAAAATGGAGCTGAGATAGGCGCGGTTGGTCACGAGTGCCAGCAGGTCGGCCTTGCCGATCTTTGTTTTCTCTGCTTCGCTGGCGCCACGCTCCGGTTCACGCATCAGGAAGAGGATCATCAACGCAAAGAGGATGCCCGGAACCGCAGAGACATAGAAAGGAGCACGCCAACCGTAATGGCTGCCGACCATGCCGCCGATCAGATAACCGAGCGCGGCTCCGACGGGAATAGCCAGATTGAAGATGGTCATCACCCGGTTGCGTTCCTCCGCCGGAAAGAAGTCGGAGAGAATAGCGGGTGCGAAGATGCCGAAGCTCGCCTCGCCCAGTCCCAGGGCCGCATGCCGCAGATTGAGCGCACCGAAGGTATGGACCGTGGCCGAGAGCAGATTCATGCTGCTCCAGAAGATCGCGCCGAAGACCACCAGCGGCTTGCGCGAAAAGCGATCGCCCAGCCAACCGGTGATGGGTGCGGCGCAGATATAGGCCAGCATGAACCAGGTCGTCAGCGAACCGATCTCCGCGTCCGAGGCGTGGAACTCGCCCTTCACCATCTCCTGCACACCGGGCAGGATGTAGCGGTCAATGTAGTTGACGAAGTTGAGAGCGGTGAGCAGGATAAGGGCGGTCGTAGCCCCGGCCACACGCTTCGTGGAGGTCGTCAGCTTGGTGGAGGTCGTCATTCGTCCTGTTATCTCGACGGTAAGGTGTTCTTCGGTAAAAAGACAAAAAGCTCAAGAGCGACGATACACCACCCTGCAAACAATCCGGCAACACACACAAAGAGACGCAGCAATTGTTTCCCGCCGGGAAAAGTCCGACGGTATTGACGAACAGTTTTGTACGCGGAGCGCTTCCGTAGGAGCGAGTCCGAAAGCCGTATCTTGAGCTCAGCTTCCATGTTGAGAACACAAACCATGGAAGCGACTGCGGATCCAGACGCCAAGATAAAGGCAGCACACAAGATGACAAAGTTCACGCGTTTACACCTTGCGGACGAGCATAACAACCCCAAAAAAACAAAAGGCGCGAAGAGCGCCTTTGTCTGTTATTTACTTCTTCGGCCGCGGCCAGCGGGCGGTAACAATCGTCGAGATGCCGCCACGCGGGCGGAAGTCGCCCTTCACCTCGGCCCATACCGGATCGGTCGCCTTCACCACGTCTTCCAGCACCTGATTGCAGATGTTCTCCTGGAAGATACCAAGGTTGCGATAGGTGAACAGATACTCCTTCAGGCTCTTCAGTTCCAGGCAGCGCTTCTTCGGCATGTAGCGAATCTGCAGCACGCCAAAGTCCGGCAGGCCGGTCTTGGGGCAGACGGAGGTGAACTCCGGATCGTCGATCAGGATCTCGTAAGCCGGAAACTGGTTCGCCCAGGTTTCAATCTCAGGAAACTTGGTGTCGAGCCCGGCGGCAGCGTGCTCATCGGTGTAACGCGGTTGCTTCTTTGCCATTTTTTTATTTTAGTGCCTGCTTGATGGGCCGTGGGAGTCTCGGTCGCGGTGGCGGGTCTTGTTGAATTGTTGAATGGTTGAATAGTGAAGAACCCGCGTGGAAGGCGAGCCCTACGGGGGAACGCCGAGAAGAATTCGGCGGGTTATCGAAATATTTGTGACAGCTGATTAAACGAAGATGCCGCCCGGGACTCCGGGCGGCATCTTTGCGGAGAGAGGTGTTGCGTCTACTCGCGGCGGCCAAGGGTTGGACGATCGTCATCCGATTTCCCGTTGCCGTTTGAGTCCGGATCGTTGTTGCCGCCGGCGGTGCGACGCAGGGTGGGCTTGTTGCCGTCCTTGGTGTCGTTCAGCTTGCGCTTGTTCTCGAGCCGTGCCAGGCGGGCCTTCACGTCATCGAACTCCGAGGTCGTGACCACGTAGTCCGGCTTTGAGGGCAGAATGGTGGCGATCTCGTCCTCGCTGCGCTCGATACGGTCCGGCGTCTGCGGATGCGAGCTGAAGGCCTTGGAGATCATGCCCGGCTTGTGCTTCTGCAGGGCGTCAATCTTTTCAAAGAATTGGATGAACGCCTGCGGATCGTAGCCGGAGCGGTACATGTACTGCAGTCCAAGCCAATCGGCCTGCGCCTCAAAGTTACGGGAGAACGACAGGAAGGTCAGCGGCAGAGCGAGCTGGCTGGCCTGGTAGATACCGTACCCGGTCCAGGTTCCCGAGGTGAAGATGATCAGCGGCACCTGGCCGATCTGCATGTAGTTCATGCGGGTCATCTCGCGGGCTGCATGGTGAGCCGCTACGTGGGCGATCTCATGAGCCATGACGCCGGCCAGTTCGGCCTCCTCGTCGCAGGCAAGGATCAGGCCGCTGTTCACGTAGAAGAAGCCGCCGGGCAGAGCCATGGCGTTGACCTCGTCGGTATCCAGCACCTTGATGGTGAACGGAACCTTCGAGTCAGAGTTCTTTACGATGTTCTGGCCGATGCGGTTGACGTACTCATTGATGACCGGGTCGCTGATCAGGCGGGCGCTGCGCTCGATCTCCATGGCGTAGCCCTTGCCGTTCCGGATCTCCCAGTCAGTGGAGTACCAGTTGCCCATACCGCGGCCGCCGATATCGCGGGTGCCGGCAGCCTCGACGTCGTCGTCGCTGCCCTTCTTAATATTCTTGTTCAGCTTTTCGCCCGGCTGCGGGATCGAATCGGCCTTCTTCGCAGCCTCTTCCTTCGCCTTCTGGATCTCTTCAGGCGTGGATTTGCTGGCGTCGGTCGGCACGGGGGAGCCGGTCGGTGACTGGGGAGACTTGCTGCTGTCCTTATCGCTGGGCTGCGACTGTGCGTAGACCGCACCCGGGACGGCCAATCCGGCCATCGCCAGCGCGAGTATGGCTGTCTGTAACCGACGCATTGCGACACCTCATCCGCCGGGGGACACACCCCGACACATTCTTAGACGTAGTATGCGCCTGCAGGGTAACAGATGGCCACCCCGGAGCGGTTCCGGAGCTTCCGGTAGCCCAAACCGGTCCTCCGGTGGGGCGTATCAGCGCGTCAGCCCACACACTGGGTGCCCCATCCATCGCAACGCGATGGGTGGGAGATTCGAGCGAAGCTCGAACCGCTTCTGCCGTTCGAAGAATAGCTCTTTCAGGACATTGGATGGATTCGAGCGGAGCTCGAATAGTTCACCGGGGACCCCGAACATCCCACCCATCGCGTTGCGATGGATGGGGCACCCAGTGCATGGGGGCACAAATGAGTAAGCCTCCGCGACCGGAGGCTTACTTATCCTTCAATCATTCATTTATTCCATTATTCAAGGTCTTATGACTC
>NZ_JBFRCY010000329.1:0-10345 GCF_052113305.1 Terriglobus sp. YAF25 | reverse complement strand
AGCAATAGCGATGTGAATGCCGGCTTCCTGGGCACGAAGCAACGCATCGATGGCGCGCTGCGTGACTTTGCCTTCCGGCGGAAGCAGGGTGCCGTCAATATCGATCGCGATGAGGAGTGGTGATTGCTGCAAGCGAACTCTCTAGGTAGGGATGCAGTCCGGCTCTTTGACGCGAGCCCTGGACTTGGTGGTAAGGGTGATGGCGGCCATGAGGATCAGCATGCCGCCTGTAATGCCGGTAGGCCCTAATCTCTCTCTCAAAAGAGTAACTCCGAGGATAGAGCCCATGAGCGGCTCCATGTTGAGAAAGACGCCGGCTTGCGATGCGGGAATATGGGCGATGCCGTAGTTCCACAGGAAGGTGGAGGCAGCCGTGCATAAGAGACCGCTGGCGGCGAGAGCGAGCCAGGCTTTCAGAGAGATGCCATGCACCGGAGGCAACCCATACATGGCAGGAACAATCACGCAGAGCATCAGCATGCCGCTCATCAGGCCGTAGGCGGTGACCACTAGTGCGGAATGGCTTCCCATGAGCCGTTTGTTACACAGAACCCAGAAAAGAGCGATCAACAGCGAAAGAACCACCAGCAGGTCGCCGGCAAGCGTCGGATCGCCTGCGGCATGACTGTGGCGTCCTCCCGTGGCGATCAGTGCCGCACCGGTGGTAGAGACGGCCAGAGAGGTCCATCCGATCCAGTCAAGACGCTCGTGTGCAAAGAGAGTAGCCCCAACGGCCAGGATGACCGGCATCATGCCCACCATCAGGGCGGCATGGGAGACGGTCGTGAGCGAGAGTCCCTTGAACTGCAGGAGGAATTGCAGCGGAATCCCGAGAAAAGTACCGAGCAGCAGCGTTCCCCATTCGGAGCGCGAGAGCCCTGGCCGCCGTGTCAGCAGGACGGGAACCATGGCCAGGGTGGCGAAGAGGAAGCGATAAAAGACCATGTGCCCGACGGCCATCTCGGCCAGGGCGATTTTGCCAAAGTAAAAACCCATGCCCCAGAAGGTGCCTGCGCTGGCGCAGGCTAGGAATCCTGAGGCTCGGCTGTGTGAAGGGGCCATCTCTTCAATGTCGCACACGGGAGGGGAGTGGCGGGTAAGAGCGTCGTTATGAAAGAGTGGGAGTCACACGCAACGATGCAGATACGATGGGCCAATGCGATCTCGGGAATAGAGCATTTTTCCCGTAGGTGTAGTGTAGGGATTCGGCATCTATGGGCGTTTTCCGCAAGGAAGACGCCGCTGCACGCCCCTTCCGGGATACCCATCAACAGGAAAAATGTTCTAGCCGTGCTCTGTGTGCATACAGCTCTGTTTGCGCAGGTTCAGATTCCATTGCAGCCGCCAAGGCCGCAGAAGACATCACCAAACCAGCTACAGGTCCCAAAGACGCAAAAAGCAGACCTCCGCTTCGACTTGCCGGGTGTGATGCTGCCACAGGCCAGATTCCTTCTGGATCGCACCGTCTACCAGACCATCGACTTTGTCGATGAGCGGCATCTGTTGGTAACCTCTCCGGTCAAGGAGCTGCTGCCGCGCATCGTCGATGATCCGGAGACCGATGAAGACGACGCAGACTTCGCCGGCGCCGCTTCGGTTCCCATGCTCTCTGCCGGGCATTTGGATCTGGTGCGAGAGGACAGTCAGCACTGGGGATTTGAGTGGAAGCCGTATGGTAGCGGGCAGGTGGTGGACCTGGCGGGGCTGGAGACCAGTTGCCCTCCTGTGGCGGCGTTTGTCAGCGGCTTCGAGTTTATTGGGTTAGGGTGCCGCGGCGATGTGGCGCACTCCGAAATCGGGGCCTTTGATCTGGAAGGAAAGGCTTTGTGGTTAATGGTGCTGGCTGGGGAATCCAATTCGCCGGCCATGAAAACCGCAGCTCAGGCGGGCCGCTTTGCCTATAGCCGCCTTTTGACCATTATGGGAAGCGGTCCCAGCTCCAACACGCCCGAAACGGTGCAGGGGCAGGAGATTCAGGTCTACCAGACCAGCAGCGGACGTCCTCTGGCGAAGATTCTTGCCGTTCCTCCGCAGCAAGCGGGCCTCAACTTTGACCTGTCGCCCGATGGCTCGCGCCTGGCCGTCGCAGAGGGACGGACAATTGAGATCTTCAACCTGCCGCAGCCGACGGCACAGGAGAAGAAGGAGCTTCAGCACTCCCTGACTGTGGCGCCCCGCCCGGGAGAGGCGAGAATCCACCTTACCGGTGGTGATGGAGATAGATAGGGAAACGCAAAAGCCCGCTCCGGAGAGCGGGCTTGCAGAGAGATCGAAACGGCTTAGGCCTTCTTGACAACCTTCTTCGCCGGCTTGGCCTTGGTGGCGGTAGCAGCCCCGGGAGTGGTGGTGGCCGCGGTCTTCAGGCGGGCAGCCAGACGGCTCTTGTAACGGGAAGCGGTGTTCTTGTGCAGCACGCCCTTCTGGACAGACTTGTCGAGCACCGAAACGGTGGCCTTGAATTGCTCAGCGGCCACTGTCGCATCGCCGGTGGCGAGGGACTCGCGAAGCTCGCGGAGTGAACCACGCAGCTTGGATTTGTTAGCGCGGTTGACCGCAGTCTTGCGCTCCGTCTGACGTGCGCGCTTGAGAGAGGAGACGTGATTCGCCATCGATAAACCTTTTCTTTCAACCCGGTTGTCGGGGATTTGGGGAGAGGCTGCGGCTACTCACGCGCCACATTCCCTACGAGGTTTAAGAATACGGGAATTTGATATAAGGTGCAAGGATTAGGGTGTGTTATCGGGCGCCTAGAGGGAGAGGGAATCGCAAATGGTGCGTGTCGGGGTGCAGGCGGATCTTCCGGAGGAGTTGCTGAAGCTCTTTCCGAAGAATGGCATTGAGCTGGTAAGGCTTCCGAAGGACCTGCGGGAGACGGTTGAGGTCGAATTCTGGGTACTCCCCTTCAATCGCTTCGAAGCCGAGGGCCAGATGCCGTTTGTGCAGGGTGTGAAGGTGATGCAATCTGCCATGGCCGGCGTCGATTGGGTCCTTCCCTGGAGGCGCGATGGCATGATCCTGTGCGACGGACGCGGCATCCATGATGTCTCGACCAGCGAGTGGGTGATGACGGCCATTCTGGCCTCACTGAAGTGGCTCCCGGTGTACGCCAAGGCTCAGGAGGAGAAGAAGTGGGTCGGCGATTGGAAGTTGCGCAACCCCTTCGTTACTGAGAGAACCCACACGCGTGGACGCTATCGCGTGCTCAGCGAAGAACTTTGGGGCCGGACGGTATTGATCGTCGGCTATGGATCGATCGGAGCGGCAACCGAAGAAAAGTTGAAGGTCTTTGGTGTGAAGAAGGTGATCCGTGTCGCTCGTTCCGCACGCACGGAGCCGGTCGAAGTCCACGCGATCAGTGAGCTGGATGCTCTGCTGCCGCAGGCGGATGTCGTGGTGCTGTTGTTGCCGCTCACGGCGGAGACTCAGGGGATGTTCGGACGGAAACGCCTGGAACGGTTACAGGAAGGGGCACTGCTGGTAAACGCCGCCCGCGGACCGATTGTGGTGACTGAAGACCTGACGGCGGTGCTGGCGGAAGGGAAGATCCGCGCCGCGCTGGACGTAACCGATCCGGAGCCTCTGCCCGACGGGCACCCTCTATGGAGCGCTCCCAACTGCCTGATTACCCCACATATCGCCGGCTTGACACCGAACTTCATGGAACGCGCATTCGGCTTTATCGGGAAGCAGATGGAACGGTATTTGAAGGGCGAGCCGCTGGAAAACGTTGTGGGGGRCGCCGGATACTAGACAAGCGTATGGACCCGTTGCCCCATTCTTTCGCCATTAGCGAAAGAATGGGGCAACAAGCGAAGCGAGCCGCTTTTTGCTATTTCTCGACGCAAACTTTACGCGATATAGTCTTCCGGCTGCGTCTGATCGGTTCCCTTGCACAGCCCCAACGCATTGAACAGGGGTGTAAGAGCCAGGGCGAGGGCAAGATTCACCAGCAGCGCCGGAATCGCAGCATAGATCGTATACGTCTGTCCAAAGAGATGTAGCGGATACGCCGAGCTCTTCAGCTGCAGCGACCATGCCATCCATGTGCCCGTGATCATGCCTGCTCCCCACCCGGAGAAGAGGGCCCATGGATGCAGCTTGCGGGTGAAGCAGCCGAGCACCACTGCAGGGAAGATCTGTCCGATCCAGATACCGCCAAGCAACTGCATCTCGATCGCGTAAGAAGAGGAGGCCAGAAGCACGAAGATCAGCGCTCCGAACTTGATGACCAGAGAGACGATCTTGGCCGTATTGGACTCCTGGGCAGGAGTCAGATGACGGCCAATGACCTCCGCCAGCAGATTACGGGTAAAGAGATTGGCGGCAGCGATCGACATGATGGCTGCAGGTACAAGGGCGCCGATGCCGATGGCAGCGAGGCAGAAACCTGAGAACCAGCCAGGAAACATCGAAATAAAGAGCGTCGGGACAACGGCGCTGCTATCCAGCGTGCCGGCAGCGGTCTTTGGTGCAATGCCCGCGGTCAGTGCGACATAGCCAAGCAGCGCGATCAGCCCGAGAAGGAAGCTGTATGCAGGCAGCAGAGCGGCATTGCGGCGAACGACGTTAGCGCTCTTCGCGGAAAGCACACCAGTGGCAGTGTGCGGGTAAAGCATCAGCGCAATGGCCGATCCGATGGCCAGCGAAGAGTACGCCAGGTATTGCGGCGGCTTCAGCAGCAGAGAGCCTGCGGGCTTATGGGTTGCAAGCGCTGCTGCGGCCGTAGAAAAGATGTGTCCATAACCGCCGAGCTTGAGCGGAAGAACAATGATGGCAGTAAAGACCATCACGTACAGCATGATGTCTTTCACGATGGCGATGACAGCCGGCGCACGCAGACCCGAAGAGTAGGTATAGGCGGCAAGGATGATGAATGCCGCGACCAGCGGCCATTCGCCATGTACGCCCATGGCGGCGATCACCGCCTGCATACCGACCAGCTGCAGCGCGATATATGGCATCAGCGCCAGGATGCCGGTGACGCCGATGGCGATGGTCAGCGCACGGTTCCCAAAGCGTCCGCGGACGAAGTCGGCGAAGGTGATATAGCCGTGGCGATGGCTCACAGCCCACAGCCTGGGCAGGACCATCATCATGTAGGGATAAGCGATGATCGCGTATGGCACGGCGAAGAAGGCCATGGCGCCGCCACCGTAAAGCGCCGAAGGAACGGCGATGACGGTGTAGGCGGTGTAGAGGTCGCCACCGATGAGGAACCAGGTGATCCATGTGCCGAAGCTGCGGCCGGCCAGGCCCCATTCTTCAAGCGAATGAATGCCGCCATCCGGACGCCGCCAACGGGCAGCCCAGAATCCAGCGAGCGTGACAAGGACGAAGAAGGCGCAGAAGACGGCCAGGGCGGTCGTATGGATAGTCGCAGGCATGGGTACAGGGTTCAGGGTGAGGGTACAGGGTGCATGCCCGGCGGTGCAAGCTTAGGGTATGCGCTCGAGCTCGATTGCTTCACCACCCCAGCTTGATGGATCGATATCCTCAATGGTTTGGGTGAAGTCCCAGACCTGGCCGAAGGGATCCTGCAATGTACATTGGCGTTCGCCATACATGTGGGTCTGAGGATCTCTTAGCGCAACCGCTCCATGCGCGACGGCGTTTGCAAAGAGTTCATCGATCCGGTCAGTACRCACCATGATCGAGACGCTCCGCGCAGGTTCGACTTCAGCTTGATGCAAGATGATATGACCGTCCGAAGCATGCATCTGGATGCGATGGTTCCCGCCGACGCGCAGGCGTTCGCGAAATCCAAATGCCGTTTTCAGCCACGATGCTACTGCCACGATGTCCGAATAGCGAAGTACTGGAATCACCGAAGAGGGAGGAGCAGATCGATTGGTCATGGTTGTCAGCGCAGGGTTGAGGCGCCCGGGGTGTTCCATTCGTTGATCACGATACCAAGATCGTTGAGCGTTTGCATTGCCTTTTCCATATTGCGGCGAATGGTCGGCCGCACGGCGAGCGGGGCGTCATGTGCCTCTTCGATGGCGATGACGCGGCCATAAGGCCAGGCATCGCGAGGGATGGCATTGAGCGCCGCGGGAAGATCGGCAACGCGGATGGTCAGCTCCTGCTTGCGTGCGGCTACGGGCCGGATCATCGTGCCCTTAGCGTACTCAGAGGGGTTTGCGTCTGCCATCAGCACGTGAAGCGAGACCATGTTCTCCTGCACGGTGATCGCCGGGTTCTCCCAGTTGGAGAGGTCCTGGATGGTGAGGTAGCGGTTCYTCGAAGGAGGTGGGATCTCGCGGTCGAGCTCAACACGGATCTCTTCCATCTGCTGACGGTTGAGGCAAGGGTGCTCCGTTCCGGGCGCCGCTGGGAAATATCGAGTTTGTGACTGGCAGAGAGCCGAAGGCGCCGCCGCTGCTGGTTGAAGTAACCCAGCTTGATGGTGTCTACGAGGCCGTAAAGGCATGGTCCGCGGCAAATGAAGCGCCCGCCCCGACTGAGATCGCTCTACAGCCCTGGAAGTCGCGCCTGTTTACCGCAGAACCCGTCAGTGGCATGACAATCGGCTTTTGGGAGTGGGACGATCCGGTGAAGGGCAAGCCGGTTGCTATCGAAGGCGACCTGATTGCTACCGGGATGAAGTTCGCCATTGTGGTGGCTCGCTGGAATGCCGTAATTACCGATCGCCTGCTGCAGGGCTCCCTCGATGGGCTATTGCGCAGCGGCGTCAACCGCGGGGATATTGAGATCGTTCGCGTTCCGGGCTGCTGGGAGATTCCTTCGGCATCACGTACGCTCGCGGAACAGAAGCGTTTTGACGGCATCATTACGCTGGGGCTGCTGTTGCGCGGCGAGACCGCGCACTACGAGGCTATCTATAACGAGGTGGCGCGGGGAATCGGCCAGAGCCAGCAGGAGACAGGGATTCCGCACGCCTTTGGTGTGCTGACCTGCGAGACCCTTGAGCAGGCGCTGGACCGTGCCGGCGTCAAGGCAGGCAATAAAGGATTTGAAGCAGCGATTGCTGCCATCGAGATGGCGTCGATCCGCAAGAAAGTGGGTGCCTGATGGCAGCAGGAACACGTCGTAAGGGCCGCGAGATGGCGATGCAGATGCTCTACCAGAGCGATCTGGGCAAGCAGACTCCGGAACAGGTCCGCAAGGTCTTCTGGAGCTCGCGGGAAGAAAAGGAAGTCGATGAGGAGGCCCGTGGATTCGCCGAAGATCTCTTTCGCGTTGCCACGGAACGGCAGGACGAGATCGACAAGCTGATTGAGGGGCATTCAGCCCGCTGGAAGCTGGAACGCATGGCCGTTGTCGATCGTAATCTCCTGCGGATGGCTACCGGCGAGTTGCTGGCTTTTCGCGCAACGCCTGCAGCGATCATCATCAACGAGGCACTCGAGATCGGACGCAAGTACTCGGCTCCAGAGAGTATTAACTTCCTGAACGGTGTGCTGGACGCGATCGCAAAAGAGGTTCTGGAGAAGCGGTTGCAGTAGAAAGACGTAGTCCTACAGGAGTGGAAAAGTCGACCGCAAATAAGAAACGCCCGGAACCTTCCGGGCGTTTCTCTTTGGGAGCATGCTCCTGGTTATTGGAAGGTACGCGGCTTGGCAGCGATCAGGTCAGGCACAGAGTACCCGCTGCCGCTGAAGGCCGGAAGCTTGGGATCGAGCTGGCGGGTATCGCTGTAAGCCGTCGTTCCCTTGGTGATGAGGTGCACCTGGTTGTCGCCTGCCGTGCTGACGAAGAAGGTTGCGTCATCCGCACTGAACACACCACTTACCGGGGCGGTCGGCGCGGACTTGCCGGAGGTAGTGGCCAGTGCAATGTTCGAGACCGTGTTGGTGGAAGGGAAGTAGGCCGGAATGACAGGCGACCCAGTGGCGCCGGCCGAGTAGGTTACAAAGGCCACCGACGAGTTCGAGGCTGGCACGATGCTGGTAACTGCCGTTCCGCTGGCGGTTGTGGCATAGGTGTTCAGGGTTTTCTGTGTGAAGTTGGGAACAGCACCACTGGTCGTGGGGCAGGCTCCTCCTTGCGTCGAGCCTCCGATCGGCATGGAGACGCCGATGTCGGTGATCTGAGGAACACCAGAGAGCATCCGTGCGCCAAGGATATGGGCGCCATCGTTCGTCGCGGCGACGCGATCCAGAGGAGCTGCGACCGTGCTTGCAGTGCCTCCTGCGATGGGGAAGTACTCGATGGAGCTGACGGAGGTGCCGGAGTAAGTGGTCTTGTGGCAGTACGTGTGGCCGACAGTGGCTGTCGAGCCGGCGAAATAAGCGCCGACCGACGGTACGGTAACAGCGACATCGTTTACGGCCGTCAGACCGGAGTTGTCGATAACGTGCCAGCCAGCAGGCGTGGAATACGTGATGAGCTGGTTATCCGCCGTCGTGATGTACACGGTTGTGCTGTCAGTTGACCAGGCAGCACGAGTTGCCACGGGCCCACGCGGTCCGTCGGGGAGGGATTACACGTCGGCGGCAAGCAGAATGCTGTAATCGCCGCGGCGCCCGGGAAGGTCGGGGTCACGGAACCGGTGGCCGCCGGAATCGTACGGGGTGTCGTGGAGACGTAGGTCAGCGTCAGGTTGGTGAGTGTCGTGTTGTTCTTGTCGAGCACCGTTGCCGTAATTGGCTGAGTGGTGTTCGGGTTGACATTGACGCTCGTAGAGCTGCTGCCCGGGATGTTCAGGGCGATGCTGGTCGGCGGGCAGGTGGAGAAGTAGCCCGCCGTCGAGGTCGCATTCGAGATGCTGGCCGTAATGAGGGTCGATCCAGGCTGAGCGGCGGTAGCTACGCCATTTTCATCGATGGTGACGATGCCGGAAGTCTGTGCCGCAAAGGTAAATTTGCCGACAATCTTGGGGTCAATGGTATTGCCGGACGTATCTTTTGCATCAGCCGCGAGAGTGATTGCTTTCCCTTGCGATACGCAATCCGTCTGCGATACCCCCGTCAGGGCCACACTGCCGATGATGGGATGCACATAAACAGTAACCGTATTACTGGTAGCCCCACCCGCGCTGGCCGTAACGGTCGCGGTTCCGGTAAGGGTGGTGCTGTTGCAGTAGGTGTAGTCTGCAATGCCGCCGGCGCTGTTGCGATTCCAGCTTCCGGCACAGAGGCGTCCGGTGGACGGATTCACGTCGACCAGCGTGTGCGTCGTATCCGAGCTCGCATAGGTGAAGTTGCTGACGCTGACACTGTTGCCTTTGCAATCAGTGGCGCTGGCGGTGCCAACGCTGCCCATCTGTCCACTGGATAGAGAGACGCCGGTCAGGCGGGGTTCAAGGTTAATGGTGGTGATCTGGCCGGTCAATATACCGGAATCGCCGCCGTTGCAGTAGACGGCACTGCTCTTATTGCGCGAGCATCCCGTGATCGAGACACTGACAGGAATAAAGAACATCACCAGAAAAGCAAGAAGAACAAACCGCCGCATTCAACCTCCCCGTTCGGCAGGAATCTGCGCCGAACGGTCCATACCGCCATTGCTTGGAATTCCTAAACTTCAGTGTAAAAGGTGACGGGTAGAGCGGCAAATAGTAAGCAGCATGTCTTCTTCTTGAAAACATTGCCACCATGAGTCTTTCGCCAAATCCTTCGCACCCGTGTTGGTGTTGCGCCTGGAGCATTTTTCCTGTGGGTGTGATGCAGGGCTTCCGATCTATGGGCGTTTTCCGCAGTGAAAACGCCGCTGAATGTTTCTTCCCGAATACCCAGCAACAGGGAAAACGCTCTGATCTCTATTGCATTGCGCTGCTTGAATCGGTTTTTGCGGGCATCTTTTCTTCAAACCAGCGCAGAGTCCGCTCCAGCCGGTCAGTATTGTGTCCTGCATCGGCGAAATGATGACCTTCGCCGGGGTAGACGATGAGCTGCGTGGTCACTCCCAGGTCGCGCAGCGCATGCCACATCTCAAACGACTGCGGCATGGGGCACTCCCCGTCGGAATCTCCCACGATGATCAGGGTCGGGGTCTTTACATTCTTGATGTAGTTGATCGCCGAAGACTTGGCATACACCGCCGGATTGTCATAAACCGACGATCCAAAGAAGGGAATCATCCACTGGTCGATGGAATTTTCACCATAGTAGCTCTGCCAGTTGGAGATGCCGGCCCCGGAGACCGCCGCCTTGAAACGATTGGTCTGGGTGATGGAGAACATGGTCATAAATCCGCCGTAGCTCCAGCCCATTACGCCGACGCGATCCGTGTCGACGGGAAATCGCTTCTCGACGGCATCAAGGCCTGCGAGGATGTCGCGCAGATCGCCATATCCGAAGTCCTTGCGGTTGGCCTGGGTGAATGACTCGCCCTGACCATAGGAACCGCGCGGATTGGGTTGGAAGACAAAGTAGCCCAGGGC
>NZ_JBFRCY010000328.1:0-7607 GCF_052113305.1 Terriglobus sp. YAF25 | reverse complement strand
AGGTGGTGAAGGCGCTGGTGCCACCGCCGATGCGAAGCACGCCGTGAGGTGTGAGCTCCCGATAGAGGGAGATGAGTTGCCGATGGTGCGGCGAGAAGAAGGCGGGATTTACGAGCTGTGCCGACTCGTAGCTGAAGCCGCTGTAATCGGATGGAATTTTGTGGCCTTCACTCCTCCAATCAACAGAGATCGAGGCTTCCCTGGTGCTTTGTGACCAGAGCCGGGGATGAAGGGCAGTGGCTCCCAGGCCGATCAGCAGATCGCGACGGCGTAGCATCAGTTGCCTCCTTCCAACGTGGAGACAATCACGATCTCTCCAGGCTGGACAACGACATCACGCAATCCAGGCTTTGCGGCAGCAACCTCGTTCTCTTCGTACTGGGTCACGTGCTCTACCTGGCGCCACGGTGCGCTCCAGGGAATCTTGACGCGAGCGGCATCGGTACCGCGATTCAGGAGCACGATCGTCTTCTTACCTGCGGCGCCGGCGAAAGCTGAGACCAGAAGATCCGAATTGCCTGGAACAGTAGCGCTGACACGCCACATGCCCTCCTGAATATGGCGGCTATAGGCGCCGAGAATCCGGAGCTGGAAGCTGGAAGCAACCGGAACATTGCCATGTGTCTTGTCGGGAATCAGAAGAGAGCGTGACGCGCCGAAGTTGGGTTGCTCGACATCGAGAATCGTCCAGCAATACATCAGTGCAATGGCGTTCAGCTCGGTCAGGTGCTTGTGGTAGAGCTGTCCCACCTGAAAGGCTACGCGGTAGCTGGGCTCCTGCAGCTTGCCGTCGTTGAGGCAAATCTCGGTGGCCAGGTATGGTTTGTCACCCATCGCAGCGCGCATCGCCTGCAGCTGTTCGTCGTACCGGTCAGGATCGGCGGCATACTTTTGCCAGTCATAGACGTGGCTGGCGACGTAGTCCGTATCCTTCCACGCTTCAGAGTCCTGTTTCAGGTCGTTCACCCGGCCGACGCCCATCCATAGATAGGGAGCATCGGCCATGTGGATCTTCACTTCTTTGAAGCCTGCTTTGTCCAGTTCACGGCGCAGACTCTTCGTCATCTCGGCATAGACGGAGGGAATCTGTTCGACTTCGTTCTGGATACCGACGATCATCGGAGGCCTGCCGGACTTTTTCGCAGCCATACGGCAGTAGGCCACCACGATGCGGACGTACTTTTCCACGTCGGCCTGCTTGGTGACGGGTTTCTTCCATGCGTCGATGATCTTGACGGGGCCGTCGTACGGTTTCTCCGCCCATTTCGGCAGAGCCCACATCTCGTAGATCACGTGACCGCCAAGCGCGAGCATGCGGCGGGAGTAGTCGAAGTCGCTGACTTCTCCGTTGGGAAAGTTGTCGCCGTAGTAGTGAGGTGTGGCTGATGAAAGATCGTCGAAGTTGCTGAGATCCTGCTTGAGCTCCGTGCCCATCGGATATTCCCGGTGGAGCAGCAGATTGTATTTGCGGATGAGATGCCAATACTCGGTCTTGCCGTGTTCGCTCAGTTCGGCATACGCCGGAATTCCGGGGCTGCCGCCGAAGCCGAGCATGGTCTGTTGTTTGTTGTCCGGATCGATTTGCAGCGCTACGGTTTTGATCGCCGGTGGAAGCAGGGCCCCGCGCACGACGAGGTGTTGCGTGCGCGGAGCGACCAGCATTATCTGATGCCGCTGCAGGTCGAAGTACATCGGGGCTTGCAGGAGATCTTGTCCGTTGACCAGAACATGTACAGAGAGATGAGCATCAGCGACGACCGTAAGAGTCCGGGAATGTCCGGTAAACGCCTTTTCCTGCCGTACGAGGGTGCCTTTGTCCCCCAGCAGTTGCGTGCTGTCGTACCAGCGTTCTGAGAGTTTGATGTCCCCTTCGCTGAGTTCAATGGTCAGGCTGGCGCGGGGGCCGGTAAAGATCCAGCGCAACGCAGCGGGCTGCGGAAGATCGCCTTCGATTGCAACGGTACGACTGAAGAGTGCCGGCAGCATCTCATGGAAGTACTTCCGGGCGGGCTCGTTCGGACGCGTCCACCCGGGTCCGGCAGGACCGTCGGCGACAAACTCGAAATGGTCCGCTGCTTGTGTGACCGCGGGAGCAACGGTATCGGGAAGTTGCAACGGTTGCTGAGCCACTACCGGAACGGTGTCCACCRCAACGGTGACCATTGCAACAACAGCGGCGGTGAGCCACCGATGCCTTCTGTGTCTCATCCTCACTCCGTCCACCCTTCCACTGCGAGTCCTTTGCCTCGAACCACCTTATTCCGGATCGGGGCCTCGGGTAGTCCCTGGATCTGCACGGCCGTCTGCGAATTCTTCGCGGTTACATTTTCGAGGTAGATGTCGTGGAAGCGGGGTGTGTGCTCGGTGACGGGCTCGCCAGGATCGTCGGCTTTGTAACCGGTGTAATAGCCCGTGATCTGGATCGCGGTACGGACATCTTCCATGGTGATGTCCTTGTAGTGGAAGTCGCCGATGTCATTTCCGCGCCCGCGTGCGCTCTTGATCCGGATGCCCTGGTCTGAGCCCTTAAAGCTGACGCGTTCGACCCGGACATGCTGCACGCCGCCGGCAAGCTCGCTGCCGATGGAGAGACCGTGTCCATGAACAAACTCGCAATCCCGGATCGTGATGTCGCGGCTGGGAACGATGGGTTCTCYACGCTCAACCAGTCCGCTCTTGATGGCGACGTTGTCGTCGCCAGTGTCGATGTACATCGATGGTGCCTTCGCCGGTAATGGCGATATCTTCTGCCTGATCGGCATGAATCAGCGCCATGCGGCGCCATTTGGCATCTTCACGGATGGGGAAATCGTCGACCTCTTCGCTGGCCTTGAGCAGGGTGTCTTTCGCGACAGAGAGGGCCACATGGCTCTTCAGATCGAGCGGGCCGGAGAGAAAGGTGCCTCCCTGCAGGATCACGATTCCTCCACCTTTGGAGGCGCAGGTGTCGATCGCTTTCTGGATCGCGGCGGTATCTTTGGTCGCGCCGTCGGCCCTGGCGCCCATCTGGCGGGCATCACAGGTAGTGGAAGCAAAGGCTGTCGCTGTACAGAGGATTGCTGTAGCCGCAACTAATTGAAATACCATCGATAAGATCTTTCGTGCGTTGAAATCGGGGAGTTCAGATCGTGATGTGATTTTCATATTCGAAAATAGGTTTTCAGACAAAGTTGCGGGAAAACAAGTATAAGGAGTTTCACGCGAAACTTGTATTCGCGTGTTTGTGTTCTGACCTTTATCTGGCTTGAGGTGCTGTCATTCGTTCCCAGAAACGTACTCTTCGTTGCTACTTCAATACTCTGGCTCTTGTCGGTCTGGGACCTTTTCCCGACGGCGCGATGGCGGCGATCCGCGAGGCCGGGTACGACGGCGTCCAGTTCCATATCTCGCCGGAACCGCATGATCTCGAAGAAGCTTTGAAGCAAGGGCTTGGAGTCTGTGCCGCGGCGCGGGTGAACGTGCCTGAGGATGCTGTCCGTGTTGCGCAGGAGGCCCATCTGATGGGGCTGGAGTGCCTGACGCTGCACGTGGGCTGGGGTCTGGAAGACGACGATCAGGCGGTGCGATTGATTGAGGCCGTACTGAACGCTTCGGCGAAACATGCCGTTCCGATGTATGTGGAGACACATCGGGCTACGCTTTTTCAGGACATGTGGCGTGCAGTGAGCTTTCACCGGCGGTTTCCCGCCCTGGAGTTCAACGGAGACTTCTCGCACTGGTACACCGGACAGGAGATGGTCTACGGAGGCTTCGAGACCAAGTTTGCGTTCATCAAACCATTGCTGGAGTGTGTGCGGTTCATGCATGGACGGATCGGCAATCCAGGATCGATCCAGGTCGGTCTCGGCTCGGGAGACCCAGCGGAGCATCCATACATCGACCACTTCAAGGCGTTGTGGACACACGTCTTTGCCCGCTACCTGCGGGCAGAGACGGTGAAGCAGGAGTTCTTCACGTTTACGCCGGAGCTGCTCGCTCCCGACATCTACTACGCACGGACCTTCCAGGGAAAGGAAGAGAGCGACCGCTGGCAGCAATCGTTGCTGCTGCGCACGATCGCTCAGCAGTGCTTTGCCGAGGCGGCAAAGTCCGCGAAGTAAACGGCCCGGGATGTGCAATCCGGAGTGCATGGTTCCGTCTAGCGGACTAGAGCATTTCTCTGTTGCTGGGTATCCCAAAAGGGCGTGCAGCGGCGTTTTCATTGCGGAAAACGCCCATAGATGCGGAAGCCCTACCCTACACCTACAGGGAAATGCTCTATGGTTTGGCAGGTTCGCCGGCTCCGGGTTGTGCATCGCCATAGGCGACTGGACCGGCTTCAGGCTCGATGCCTGCCTGTTTCATGACCTCCTGCGCCTCCTCGGGCCACTGGCCGTTGGTGATCAGATGGTCGTTGAGAATCAGGTCGTTCTGATAGTTGGTCCACATGCCGCCGATCTTGGTGCCGTCGTGCCAGTTGGAGTCGGCAGTGTTGTCGGGTGAGATGCGGAGCGGGTAGGCGGCTCTAACAGTGTTGATGTTCAGCCATTCGCTGTCGGGGTCCTGCACGACGTTCCGGCGAACCGTAATGTAGCGAGAACCCTCATCGAGATAGAGACCGATCATCTTGCTGTTGTCGAAGATGTAGTTTTCGGTGATCAGCGTACCAGGGCTGGCGGAGAGGTTATAGATGGCTCCCCCGTCGTGGAAGAAGCGCTTGGCTCCGTGGACACGGTTGCCGGCGACGACGGTGTCACGATGCGTGGTTGGCGTAGCGTAGACGAGATTGGCCTTCCAGTCATAGCCGTGCATCCGCACGCGGTAGTTGGGGTTTCCGCCGGCATCGTGCATCCCCCAGCCGTAGCCGATGTCGATGGCATCGTAGGGCACCTCGGAGATGTCGTTGTGCAGAATGATGGCCTGTGTGATGTAGGTGCTGAGAATCGCACTGTTGTCGCGGAAGGTCTTGCTGACCAGACGGATGCGATTGTTGCGGATGATGAGCTGGCGGTTCACCATCTCCGGGCGCCGAGGATGGTGAGCGTCGCGGCGAACGCCACCGGCAAGAATGGCGCCTCCGCCAAGGTCGGTGAAGACATTTGCGGTCACCGTAACATCGCCGGTTCCTAGGCCAATGCCGCTCAGCATGGCGTCGGCGTCGTTACCGATGCCAAGGGCGTATTGGCCGAGATGCGCGAAGACATTGCCATCGAAGGTGATGCGTTCTGCTGCAGAGACCTGCACGCTTGCCGGCATCTGCTGCCATTCGTTGCGTACGCTCTCGAACTCGGTGCAGCCGAATCTGCAGGTGCTGAGCGGATCGGCAGGATAGGCGATGGCGCGGCCCGTCAGGTACGAACCGCTCTGCTGGCTGGCATAGCCCTCGGAAGAAGAGGGACCCATCCAGGTAGTGTGCGAGAAACGAATGCCGCGGAAGCTCAGATTCCTGACCGGTGTGTCATAGCTGCCGCTGATGGAGAGCAGGACTGTCACCAGGGGAAGTTCGACATCGGCCTTAGCGACGTCGACGCCGGCTGCGGGCTTGAGATACAGCTTGCCTCGACGTGGATCGACGTCCCACTGCCCAGGCTCGGAGAGAAAGGCGAATGCATTGCTGAGATAGAGATGCGCAAGTTCCGGATGGTAGGGGAAGGCAAGGCTGTCGTATCCCCATAGGTTGTTGTCCCACGCAGGCTGCTGCATGACGATCTTCATCCCGTCAATGCGTGCAACCGGAGAGAAGCGTTCGGTGAAGAAGCCGGTACCGCTGACGAGAATGCGGGATGGGTCGGGAAGAGCGGCCAGATAGTTGTATTTGGCGTCGCGTAGCGTCAGCCCTTCGCGCGTAAACGTGACATCGGCTCTTGGAAGTTCGACGCGTGCGCGGGGCGCCAGATGGCCATCGACCCATAGATCGCTGCTGTCGGTTCCCACGGGTACGTCCGCAACCCAGATGTTTTTGGCGAGGTCGAAGACCTTCCATCCGGTAACTGCGATGCCGCCGGAGATCACAGGCTTTGCATCTTTCGATGCACGCCACACTACCTGATGGTCATTCTGCCCGCCATCCGCGGCATGGAAGACCAGCGGCTGGGTGATGCGGTACATCCCATCGCTTAGTTCCACCACGACATCGTGTTGGAGGTTGATCTCGCGTACGGCTGCCTCTGCGCGTTCGAAGGTACGGAACGGCTTGCCGGCTGAGCCGTCATTGCTGTCGTTGCCGTTCGGCGCGACGGAGAGAATGACGGCATCGGGAGCCAGCTTTTGAGCCAGGGCCATCGGGGCGCCTGCGGTCAGCAACAAGGTGATGGCGGTTATGGTTCGGTGCATCGTATGTGGACCTCTGCGCCGTCGTAGCGCACTGTTTCTGTTTTCATACCCGCATCGGTGTAGATATGAATCGTCAACTCGCGGGAAGCAGTCATCGTGGGGAAGCTTCCCTGGCGAGGCAAAATGGTCAATTGTTGTTGCGACTGATCCCAGCGGAGGCGGGTGAGGGCATACTCGCCGCGCTCGTAGGCGTAGCCATCGCCTGCATCTTCATAGAGCGTGAAGGTTCCATCGGCGCCGGGATAGACATGGACGGTGTATGGCGCATCAGAGAACTGGCCGACGAACTGCCGTACCGGACCCAGCACAAGGATGGAGCCGGAACGGACAAAGACTGGAATCGTCTCAAGCGGTGCATCAGCGTTGACCCACATTCCACCCGCGTAGGGCATGCCTGTCCAGAAGTCGAACCAATCGGACGGTGCGGGCAGATAGACCCGGCGGGTATGCCGGCGTCCTTCAAGTGGCCGCGATGAACGGTCGTAGTACATCGGCTCAGTTACCGGAGCAACGAGAAGGCAATCTCCCAGAAGGAAGGTATCGTCCACCTGTCGAGTAATAGGATCATCGGGGAACTCCAATGCAAGCGGGCGAAGCATCGGTGCACCGGTGCGGCAGACGGCAGCCATCAGGGAATAGAGATGGGGTACAAGGCGAGAGCGCAGCTGGATGATCGCTGCCAGCGCGTCATAGAAAGGTTCGCCCGGTTCGCCGAAACGCCAGATCTCACGCGCGGCATCGGTGCCATGAGAACGCATCATTGGAAGGAAACAGACATACTGCATCCAGCGAACGTAGAGCTCCCAGAACCCCTTATCGCGGCAGCCGGTGTCAGCGACGTCAGGCTGCAGAGTATCCATGGGAGTGAGGCCACGGCAGCCGTCGTTGTAATCGCCTCGCCAGAACCAGAGAGTGGGATCGTTGGCGACAAAGAACCCTCCAACGTCAGTCGTCCAGAAGGGCTCGCCGGTCGCGCAGAAGTTCACGCCTTCAGGGATACACCGCCGTAGCGTCTCCCAGGTGCCGCAGATATCGCCGTTCCAGGTGACGGTGCCATAGCGATGCTGGCCGGCGTAGGATGACCGCGTGAGGTTGAGTACGCGGCGATCTTCCGTGGCATTGCGCTGGCCATCGTAGATGCCTTGCGAGTGCAGAAGAGAAAAGCTATTGATGCGGGCTTCGTCGATGTATTTCTTTGCGGCATCAGTATTGATGCGCAGTCGGGTATGCGGTTCGGGTTTTACAGCGCCTGCCCAGTCMGCTTCAAAGGGTTCGGTACAGTCGCACCACCATGC
>NZ_JBFRCY010000327.1:0-5779 GCF_052113305.1 Terriglobus sp. YAF25 | reverse complement strand
TTCCTAACCCACCCTAGCGTTGCGAGGGCGGGGCACCCGGGCGGGAAAAGTACCAAGGGCAGGGTCGGGCCATAATAAGCGCTGAAGGCGCGCTCGATATCAGCCTGGGGCAACTCCCCAGGTTTTGACGCCCCATAGAAAATAAAGGGCTGAAGGCCCGTTCCATAGTTCTTCAGTAGAGGCGAATTTGTCGATACCACAATCAAAAGGCTGAAGGTTTCTTTCACGTAAGGACATAAGAGAATGGATAAATATGACATCTATGTTCAGATGTTCGGCGTGATCTGGGTTATCGGTTGCAGCCATTTGTGATCAAGGCCTCTGATCGAATAGCAGCATGGAACGCAAGATTTGGTATCAAAATTAGTTCCAGGTTCTCTCGCATCTTTTTCACTTTCACGTTACTTCTCGGACTCTTCGGAGCTATCAAACTTGCAGTGGAGATCATCGCCAAAAGTGGGTCATAGCTTGTCATTGAGACTCATTGATTGCGTTTCCCAACCGCCCCATCCCCGTTTCTGCTGGTAAGCGGCACGGCCCAACTGGTACGGTTCTGGTATGCACGCTTCCCAACTGACCCTCTACATTGGTGCGGTCTTTATTCTGGCTATCGCACCCGGGCCGGATAACATTCAGGTTCTTGTTCGCGGCATCTCGCAGGGACGTATGGCCGGCTTTGTCGCTGCCTGCGGCTTCGCCTTCGGTGTCATCTTCCACACGACCATTGCGGCTGTTGGGCTGGCTGCGGTCCTGCGGGCCTCTCCGGTTGCATTTCAGATGATCAAGTACGCCGGCGCCGCCTATCTGTTCTGGATCGGTGTCAAGTGCTGGCGCAGCGGCTCGTTCTCCGTTGCAGGGAACGCACCGAAGAAGTCGCTGGGGCTGGTCTTTCGCCAGTGCGTCATCGGGAGCATGCTGAATCCCAAGGTGACGCTCTTCTTCCTCGTCTTTCTGCCACAGTTCGTGCAGAAGAACGGGACTTCGCCGGCAATCCAGATGATGATTCTCGGCGGCATCTTCATGATGATGGCCTTCCTCGTCTTCAGCACGATCGGCATCTTTGCCGGAACTGTAGGCGCGTGGCTCAAGCGGAACCCAAAGGCAGGCGTGTGGCTTGATCGCCTCGCCGGGACTACATTCATTGGTGTAGGTCTGAAGGTTGCGTTTGGAGACTAAAAAGTCGTAGAGAGTTTGTTGTCTCATTGCAGAGAGATCATTGCATCTCTCTCGGTTTTATCGTGATCTAACCTCTCGCACCTACAACAGGGACTACAAGGAGAGATGCCATGGCAGAGACAAAGAAGGTTGCGCTCATTACCGGAGCAAATAAAGGAATTGGCTTTGAGACCGCCAAACAGCTCGGCGAGCAGGGAATTACCGTCGTGGTTGCCGCCCGCGACCAGCAGAAGGCCGATGGCGCCGTCCAGAAGCTGAAGGCCGCGGGTATCGATGCTTATCCCGTCGTGCTGGAGATTACCCGCTCCTCCGACTTCCCGAAGGTGTATGACTTCCTCGACAAGACCTTCGGCAAACTCGACATCCTGATCAACAATGCCGGTGTCAGCGAAGGCGGCGACGACTGGATGGCGAACACCGCGCCGACCGTGACACAGAAGCAGTTGCGCGACGTCTTCGATACCAACTTCTTTGGCCTGATTGAGCTGACGCAGATACTGCTGCCGCTCGTCCGTAAGAGCCCAGAGGGACGCATCGTGAACCTCTCCAGCATTCTGGGCTCACTCACGCTGCACGCCGATCCAACGTCGCCGATCTACGGCAGCAAGATGGTCGCGTATAACGCTTCAAAGGCCGCGCTGAACTCCTACACTATCCATCTGGCGGCAGCGCTGAAGGATACGCCGATCAAGGTCAACGCCGCTCATCCTGGTTGGGTCAAGACCGATATGGGCACCAGCGCCGCTCCGATGGAGATTCCCGACGGCGCGAAGACCTCAGTACGCCTCGCCACTCTGCCCGCCGACGGACCGACAGGCGGCTACTTCCATATGGACCAAACGCTCCCTTGGTAGGGAGCGTTCGTTAAAAGTTGCAAGTTAAAAGTTAAAGCGTTAAGGCTGTGGTTGTTGAGGTGAACGTGTCTCACGCCACAGCCTTTTCCTTCGTGCGGTGAGGTCGACCATTCCGGTCGCCACGACCTTAACGCTTTAACTTTCAACCTTTGACTTTTAACCTGGCTTTGTCCAGCTCCCACGCCTTCGCATACTTCCAGCTCGCATAGGCAGCATGGTAGAGGTGGAGCATCAGGCCTTCGCGGCCGTCGAGGAAGCCGAGGCGGAACCAGAAGTTCCATTTCAACTGAAGCACGGGCCGGATGACCACGTTCCAGACGAAGGTGAGATAGCCGCGGCTAACCACGCCTTGTTGGGCCAGCATCTCGGAACCCAGCCCACTGTAGCGGTTCATGTGGTCCACGAAGCCGGAGATGGTGGGATAGGGATAGTGAACCAGTGCGCCTTCCAGCTCATCCGATTCGCCTTCAAAGCTGATCGTCTCGTGCACCAGGCGAGCACCGAAGGTGGCTGCGCCGCGACGGAAAAGCCTAAGCTTGCTGTCAGGGTAGAAGCCGCCATGCCTGATCCAGCGGCCGAAGATGATGTTCCTGCGCGGCAGATAGTAAGCGTCGTGCGGAGGATTTGAAGGCAGCAGAATACGCAACTGCTCGGCAAGCTCAGGGCTTACCAGCTCGTCGGCGTCGAGCGAAAGAATCCAGTCCCCGGTGCATTTAGCAATTGCCGAGTTCTTCTGTCCGGCATAGCCCTTCCAGGGTTCTTCGTAGACCTTGGCGCCGAAGCTGCGGGCCAGCTCGACGGTTTTATCGGTGGATCCGGAATCCACCACAATGACCTCATCGGCGAACTGCAGCGAGGGCAGAGTTCGGCGGAGGTTCTCTTCTTCATTCAGGGTAATGATGGCGACAGAAAGCGTCATCGTACGCTCAGACTAACCGCGCCCGGGCGATCTGGGTAATAAAAATTAGCCAAGCGTGATGGAATCGTCGCTGAGATGCTCGCGTAACAGACGCTGCGTCAGCGGTTGCAGCGCTTCGCCGGTCTTTGGCAGCACAAACTGGCCATCGTGCCACTCCAGCTTGAACGAGGTTGACAGAGCCGAGATCCAGATCTGGCGGACCGGCGTATTCGGTGTAAAGACGAACTTTGCGCTGCCGTCTTCAAACAGAACATTCAGCACGCCATTCTTCTCTTCCACCTCGAAGCCGCCATCTTCTTCGGCTTCAATCAACGCCTGCTTCAGGCTCTCGAGAGCGGTGTCACTCTCCCTGCGAAATGCGGCTTCGTCCAGCATGGTTTCAGTCTACCAATCCCAGGCCAAATCTCGGAGGGCCTGGYGACCTCGTTCGCTGGCGTAAGGTCTCGGGCCAAAGACGAAGCCGCGCCTGGCACAGCGGCCGGGCGCGGCGAAAGGAACGGAGAAATGCCGGTTAGAAAGGAATATCGTCGTCGGTGATACCGGTGCCGGCGAAGTCGTCCACCGGGGCAGGCGAACTGGAGCCGAAGCTCGCGGTGTTGCCGCGCGAATAGCCGCTGCCACCACCCTGGCCGCCCTGACCACCACCGCCACCAAGCAGCGTGAGCTCATTCACCAGGATCTCGGTACGGTACTTCTTCTGTCCGCTTTCCTTGTCGTCCCAGCTCCGCGTCTGGATCTTGCCTTCGACGAAAAGCTGCGTGCCTTTCTTGACGTAGTCGCGAACGATCTCCGCGGTCCGGCCGAAGCAGACAAGGTTGTGCCATTCGGTCTTATCAACCCAGTTGCCCGTCTGATCTTTCGCGCGTTCGGCTGTGGCCAGGCCGAACGTTCCCACCATCGTGCCGCTGGGGGTCGAGCGGATCTCGGGATCCTTGCCCACATTGCCCAACAGAATCACTTTATTTACACCACGCGCCATATCGTTTCTCCACTTCTCTCTCTAGAGCATTTTCCCTGTTGCTGGGTAGCCCGRAAGRGGTGTGCAGCGGCGTTTTCATTGAGGAAAACGCCCATAGATGCACAAGCCCTACACTACACCTACAGGAAAATGCTTTAATCGGTTGCACCGAGGATACTAGTATCCAACTATTCCCTCAAATCCTTGAGCCACTTCGCCATCCCTAAAAGGGAGAGCAGGCAGCCCATAGGCAGGCAGCACATGGCCACCATCAGGCCCAGCCAGCCCGTGTTCGTATGAGGGCCCTGCCGTGTAAGTCCACCGAAGACAGTGGCCGTCAGCAGCGCGGACAAAAGTCCCACCAGTAGAATGCCGCCGCCGTACTGCAACAGAATTTTCGTGTCGTTCTTCATCTCTCGAATTCGCACAGCCCCTTAGCGCCGGATCGCCGCCTGCATGAGGTAAACCACGACGCCGGTGACTGAAACGTACATCCACAGAGGGTAGGTGTACTTCGCCAGAGCACGATGCTGCGGAAAGCGTTCTGTCAGCGACAGGAAGAAAGTGATCAGAACAATCGGCAGCGCAACCACGCTGGTAAGAATGTGCGAGATCAGAAGCAAAAGATAAGTCCACCAGACGCCGCCGGTGTGTGCGATCGGCAGTTTGGTCTCGCCATGCAATGCAAAATTACCCAGGTAGCTGACCAGGAAGAGCGTCGAAAAGAAGAATGCCGCAAACATCATCGTGCGGTGTTGCTTGACCTTCTTCGCCATGATGAAGCGCACGCCGATCAGGATGCAGATGGCGCTGAGCCCATTCAGCAGGCCGTTCAGCGCAGGCAGGAAGGCGAGTTGTGTGCCTGCCATATCGACCGGCTGATGGAAATAGACAAGCTTCCCTGGGCGTTCAGCATCATGGCCGCCAGCAACAGCGGCAGATAGATGACAGACGCTTTCAGCAGATCGCGTGCATAGGCTCGCGACGTCAGTGGGTCTGTTTCTTTCAGAATCCTGGCGAAACGCACTGTGTACCACAGGTAGCCAAGGCTCAGGATGGTTGCGGCGATGGCGTAAGGAATTCCGGTCACTCCCAGCCATGTCGTCCACAAGCTCACAGGAATCATGAGTACGGCGTAGAAAAGGCTTTGGGCCACGGTCGTTAGCCCGTTGGGCGAGACGACGGGCGTCATCTTGATGCCGGCGTTGGCATAGTCTTCCCGGTACATCCAGGCGATGGCCATGAAGTGCGGGAACTGCCAGACAAAGAGCACGGCGAACAGCGCGACACCGGGCCACTCGATCATGCCACGGGCAGCTGTCCAGCCGATGAGCGGCGGCAGGGCGCCCGGAAAGGCTCCGATGAAGGTCGCCAGCGTCGTCATGCGCTTCAGCGGCGTATAGATTCCGACRTAGCCGACAGCGGTGATAAGCGTGAGGGTACCGGTCAGAAGATTGGTCTCGTGCGCCAGGAACATCGACCCGAAGAAGACGGCCGCGAATCCTAGAAGCAGGCCATGCAGCAGACCGATACGGCCGGCCGCCATGGGACGGCGCGCTGTGCGTCGCATCTGTGCGTCGCTGCGGCGCTCCAGGGCTTCATTCAGCGCTGCGGAGCCGGCAGTGACCAAGGCCATGCCACCCAGCGTATAGAGCAGGCCCATGTTGAAGGGGCTGATGCCACTACGGAGCGAGCCCAGATAGAAGCCGGCGGCGCCGGTGATGACGACGAGCAGGGTGACACGGGCCTTGAACAGCTCCGCATAGTCCATCATCCACTCGCGAAGCCGTGAGGCCGCGGCGGAGCCCGTCAGATCCTGAGTTGTTGCCGGGGATTGCACGCTCCTACTAGGATACCGCGCTGATTTCTGCC
>NZ_JBFRCY010000326.1:0-4911 GCF_052113305.1 Terriglobus sp. YAF25 | reverse complement strand
GCGCATGTGCACCTCTTTGGCTCCGGCGGCGCGGCACATGCGGACGATCTTACGGCTCGTCGTTCCGCGAATGATGGAGTCATCGATCAGGATGATGCGCTTGCCTTCCAACAATGCACGCGACGGATTCAGCTTCATACGCACGCCGAAGTCGCGGACCCGCTGCGTCGGCTCAATGAAGGTACGGCCCACGTAGTGGTTGCGGATTAGACCGAAGTTGAACGGAATGCCCGACTGAGCCGAGTAGCCAATAGCTGCGGTCACACCGGAGTCCGGTACCGGAACAACCAGGTCGGCTTCCACCGCCGACTCGCGCGCGAGCTGACGGCCCATCTCTTCACGGCTCTTCTGCACCCAGCGGCCAAAGACCTTGGAGTCAGGCCGCGCGAAGTACACATGCTCGAAGATGCAGCTTGCCTGCTTGGTCGTCGTATTGAAGTAGCGCGAGGTCACGCCATCTTCTGAAACCATCACCAGCTCGCCCGGCTGCACATCGCGCTCGTACTTGGCATGCAGCAGGTCGAGAGCACAGGTCTCCGAAGCGAAGACAAAAGTATCAGGCTTGCCGTCGACGCCGGGGATGCGGCCCATGCACAGCGGACGGAAGCCGCGAGGATCGCGCGCGGCGAAGATGCGGTTGCGCGTCATCATCACGATGGAGAAAGCGCCATCGACCTGTGAGAGCGAGTCGGCGATGCAGTCCACCAGCGTCGTCTCGGCGGAGTGCGCGATCAACTGCACGATGATCTCGGTGTCGCTGGTGGTCTGGAAGACTGCGCCGTCGCGCTCCAGGCGCTCCTTGGCGGTGCCCAGGTTCACCAGGTTGCCATTGTGAGCAATCGCGATCAGGCCCTTGGTGGACTCCACACGGATCGGCTGCGCGTTCAGCAGCGCCGAGTCGCCGGTGGTGGAGTAGCGGGTGTGGCCAATCGCCATCTGCCCGGGAAGCTTCTGCAGAACGTCGTCGGTGAAGATCTCCGRGACCAGGCCCATGCCTTTGACGTCGATGATGTCTTCGCCGTTCGAGGTGGCGATACCACCGGACTCCTGCCCGCGATGCTGCAGCGAGTACAGGCCCCAGTAGGTCATACGGGCGGCCTCAGGGTGGCCGTACACCGCCATCACGCCGCACTCTTCGCGCAGCTTGTCAAAGGGAGTGGCGTCGACTTCGATCTCGTCCGGCTGCACGTGATTCATTAAGCCAGCACCTCCGTCGCCAGGCGTGATTCAAGAGCCTGGGACCAGACTTGCTTCAACTCACCAACAGCCGCGCGGATCACGTTCTCACTGCCTACCGTGACCGACAGCGTACCATCCGCTGTCACTGTGCCGATCGGCTGCGCCATCAATGTACCATCCTTCTCGATCGTGCCCACCAGGGCTTCTACGGATTTATGCGAACAGGTCACCAGAACGGTGCTCGCCGGTTCGCTGAAAAGGGTTTGCAACCCGCCAAGCTCGGTATCGATCTTCACTTCGGCGCCCAGTCCCAAGCGGAACGTAGCCTTCGCCAGCGCAACCGCCAGGCCGCCGTCCGAGATATCGGAGGCCGAGGTGATGAAGTTCCGCCGCGCCAGAAGCTGCAGCATCTGATGYAGCTCCGCTTCCTTGGCGAGGTCGATCGCCGGGGGAACACCCCACAGCTGGCCCAGAACCGTCTTGGCGAATTCGCTCGAACCAAACTCCGCCTGCCAGTTAGACGGTTTGGCGGTGTTCGGCGAGATCAGCACAATCACGTCGCCGGCCTGGCTGAAGTGCGCCGGGGTCGCCTTGGTGACGTCATCCAGAATGCCCACGATACCCAGCACCGGAGTCGGATAGATACCCACGCCGCGGGTCTCGTTATACAGCGAGACATTGCCGCCGGTCACCGGTGTGCCGAGCGCGGTGCATGACTCGGAGATTCCGTCGATGGCTGCGGAGAGTTGCGCCATGATCTCGGGCTTCTCCGGATTGCCGAAGTTCAGACAGTTGGTGGCAGCAACGGGCTTCGCGCCGGTGCAGGCGACCTTACGTGCTGCTTCGGCGACCGCATGCTTCGCGCCGGTCAGCGGATCGAGATAACACCAGCGGCCGTTGCCGGCCAGCGCCATCGAAAGCGCGCGGCTGGTGCCCTTGATGCGCATCACTCCAGCCTCATTGCCGGGGCCCTGCACGGTGTTGGTCTGCACCATGGAGTCGTACTGCTCGAAGACCCAGCGCTTGTCGCAGATGTTGGAAGCCGCCAGCAGCTTGGTCAGCGCAGCGGTATGGTCCACCGCCTTATCCAGCACACCCGCCGGAGCTTCCTTGGCCACCGGAGCCGCCCACGTGCCCACCGGGCGGTGGTAGAGCGGAGCATCGTCCGTCAGCGATTCATTGGAGAGATCGGCCACCAGCTCGCCGTGATGGAAGATGCGCATCCGGTTCTGGGCAATCACCTTACCGACAATGCGGGCATCCAGGCCCCACTTGGCGAAGACGTCCAGGACCTCCTGCTCGCGGCCCTCGTTGGCCACCAGCAGCATGCGCTCCTGCGACTCCGACAGCATGATCTCGTAGCTGTTCATGCCGGTCTCGCGCTGGGGCACGTTATCGAGCTCAACTTCGAGGCCGACGCCGCCACGGGCGCCCATCTCGCAGGTGGAGCAGGTCAGGCCCGCAGCACCCATGTCCTGAATACCGGCGACCGCGCCGGGAATCTGCATGACCTCAAGGCAGGCCTCGAGCAGCAGCTTCTCCATAAACGGATCGCCCATCTGCACATTGGGGCGCTTCTGCTCAGAGCCTTCCTTGAACTCTTCGCTGGCCATGGTCGCGCCGTGGATACCGTCGCGGCCGGTCTTGGCGCCGACATAGATCACCGGATTTCCAATACCGGTGGCCTTGGCATAGAAGATCTCATCGCGCTTCACCAGACCCAGCGCAAAGGCATTCACCAGCGGATTGCCGCTGTAACAGGGCTCAAACCGAGTCTCGCCGCCCAGGTTGGGCACGCCAAAGCAGTTGCCGTAACCGGCAATACCGTGGACCACGCCCTCAACCACGGCGTGGTTCTTGTGCGTGATCTCTTTGGGCAGCGCTGTGTCGTCCAGCGGACCGAAGCGGAGCGAGTCCATCACGGCCAGCGGACGCGCACCCATGGTGAAGATGTCGCGCAGAATGCCGCCAACGCCCGTCGCCGCGCCCTGGTAGGGCTCGATGTAGCTGGGGTGATTGTGGCTCTCGATCTTAAAGGCGCAGGCCCAGCCGTCGCCGACGTCGATGATGCCGGCGTTCTCGCCAGGACCCTGGACGACCAGCTCGCTCTTCGTGGGAAGGCGCTTCAGATGGACGCGCGAAGACTTATAGGAGCAGTGCTCACTCCACATCACCGAATAGATGCCCAGCTCCGTCAGCGACGGAGTACGGCCGAGCGCCTGCTCAATACGAGCATATTCGTCGGCAGTAATGCTGTGCAGTTTGAGCAGCTCGGGGGTAATGCGAGCCGGAGTGGGAACGAGGGTGGCCTGGGCTTGCGTTTCGTTAGGCATAGCTTGGCTACCTTGATTGTCGCACGTTGCTGCCCGGTTACAGTGCTCCACCACTGCACCGGGAACAGTGCACCCGTGGATTTACCACTATTTGAAGGGTTTACGACACGCTGGGTGCCCCATCCATCGCAACGTGATGGGTGGGATATCAAACAAAAGAGCTACGCTCCAGTAGACCCAAACCCGCCCGCTCCACGCGGGGCCTCAGCGATGACTTCAGACTCCTCAAAGTGAGCCGTCAGCCGCTGCACAATGCGAAGCTGTGCCACGCGATCACCAACAGCCAGCGTGACCGGCTGCTGCGACAGGTTGGTGATCACTACTTTGATCTCGCCGCGATAGCCAGGATCGATGACACCGGCCAGCGTGGTGACACCTTTCACGGCCAGGCCTGAACGGTCCTGCACCAACGCGCCATAGTTATCAGGGAACTCCATGGCCAACCCCGTAGGCACCAGAGCCGTCTGTCCCGGCGTGAGTGTCGTTGCCTCAGCGGCATAAAGATCAGCGGCGAGATCGCCCCACGGACCATCATGCGCATAGCGCGGCAGACGAGCTTCAGGGTGAAGGCGACGGGTACGAATCGTAATCGGATGTGACATGACAGCTTCGATTGTTGCACGCAAAGCTGTGGGGTTTTTATTGACCCATACACGGGGTGCCCCGGGTCCCTCGGGGACCTGGGCATTCGCGCGACGCGCGAACCGCCTTTTTGTTTGTCATTTCGTAGTGACCGAAGGGAACGGAGAAATCTGCTTCTCAACCCATGTCTTCCCGGTTCCCACATATCACTCCACCTCAACCACCCTGATAAGCCTCCATGAAAACCACCATGCCCTATACTGCTATCTCCAATCGCAGGGGTGCAGCACTATGGCCGAAACACTCAGCTCGCAGCAGGTCGTCGACATCACTAAGCAACACAACTTCGGCACCTGGCGCCGTGGCAAGCAATGGAACCCGCTGCACGTAGTCAGCGGCGACGGCTGCTGGTTTACCGATGCCAACGGAAAGCGATACCTCGACTTCTCCGCGCAGTTGATGTGCGTGAACCTCGGGTACAACAACCAGGCCGTCATTCAGTCGATCCAGCAACAAGCCGCAGAGCTGGCATACATCCAGCCTTCCTACACTACCACCGCACGCGCCGAATTGAGCCAGTTACTGCTGGAAGTGCTGCCCAGAGGGCTGACGAAGTTCTTCTTCTGCACCTCAGGCACCGATGCGAATGAGGCCGCCTTCAAGATCGCCCGCATGTATACGGGCAAGACCAAGATCATCGGCCGCTATCGTTCGTATCACGGCTCAACAGCTTCTTCGATCGGCGCCACCGGCGATGCGCGCCGCTGGCCATCGGAGCCTCGCAGCAAGCTCCCGGGCGTGGTCTTCTCACCCGAGG
>NZ_JBFRCY010000325.1:0-4916 GCF_052113305.1 Terriglobus sp. YAF25 | reverse complement strand
GTCCGCATGAAGGGCCAGACCTCGGGCGCACTTGCCTTCGCCGAGATCCTCAAGGCAGCCAACGTCCGTTCTGTCAGCGGCACAGGAAAATCGACCGGGCTTTTGGGTGACCCGAACCAGAAATTCTCCTTCCATAGCTACGGTGCACAGTTTGCCGAGGTTACCTGGCAACCGGAGATCGCGCGGCTGCGTGTAAGCCGTGTCGTCACCGTCATCGACGCCGGCCGCATGGTGAATCCTCGCGCTGCACGCAACCAGATCGAAGGCGCGGTAGTAATGGGCGTCGGCATGGCCATGCTGGAGGCGACGGAGTACGATCAGCGCTCCGGTGCTCCTATCAACGCCAGCCTGGCGGACTACATCGTTGCCGTCAACGCCGACTGCCCCGCCATCGACGTAACCTTCCTCGACTACCCGGACTTCAACCTCAACCCGCTCGGCGCCCGCGGAGTCGGCGAGATCGGCCTGGCCGGCATCGCGGCCGCTATCACAAACGCCGTGCACCACGCCACCGGTATCCGCGTCAGAAACCTGCCCATCCGCATCGAGGACCTGCTTGTTAGTCCCAGGGAAAAGAAGCTCGTCTGAAACTGGAAGGGCTTCGACAATCATCTTGTCGAATCCCTTATTCCTTTGAATGCGAGGGTTTATCGACAAATTAGCCTTGGCTGAAATCCATAGGGTCTTCAGCTCCTATCCTGCCGGGTGCCCCACCCTCGCAACGCTAGAGCATTTCTCCTGTAGGTGTAGTGTAGGGATTCCGTATCTATGGGCGTTTTCCGCAATGAAAACGCCGCTGCACTCCCCTTCCGGGCTACCCAGCAACAGGAGAAATGCTCTAGGGTGGGCAAGGAAAGGCACAACCGTTCAGGCTGGGATATGTGGTGTATCGCGCTACGCGCGACGGCTTTTGCTTCGAGTGCAGCCCGAATATCTGTGGCACCCTCGCCCACCCTAGCGTTGCGAGGGTGGAGCACCCGGGCAGGGAAGGTTAAGCCAGGAATACTCAAAACTTCTAACAAAAACGCTGACCGAATTTGCCGATGCGCCCTAGGAAATCTCCCTCACGCCGGAGCGATGACCTCTCCGAACTCCGTCCGGTTGCGGCCCTTCTCCTTCGCCAGGTAAAGCGCGCGATCAGCAGCCTCTACCAGTACGCCGTATCCCAGCCGTGCAATCGACTCATCGTACGGCGGCTCGCAGACTGCCGCTCCAATGCTGATGGTCACAGTAGATCCGATCGGAGTTTCAAGCGCGATCTGCTGCGCTTCAAGCGCTGCATGCATTCTGGCAGCCACTTCAGCAGCCCCGCTTGCGCTGGTGAAGGGCAACACCGCGGCAAACTCTTCCCCGCCATAACGAGCAACTAGATCGCTGCTGCGCGGCAGTGCCTTTTGCAGCGCCGCTGCCAGCAGTATTAGCGCCTCATCTCCATAGCGATGCCCATGCCGATCGTTCAACAGCTTGAAGAAGTCGACATCGATCATCAACAGCGCGAGCGGCTGCTGCGTACGCATGGCGCCGCTCCACTCGCGGTCGAGTCCGCGGTCGAATGAACGCCGGTTGGCGACACCGGTCAATGGGTCCTGCAGTGAAAGCTCTTCCAGCTTGCGATTCAGCTCGACAAACTGCGCCTGCTTCTCACGGACTTCCGCAAGTGCCCGCAACAGCTCCTGATTCTGCCGTTCCAACTCCTGGAAAGGGTCGGCGACGCTCTTGCGAATCAATTCGCCGGCGATCTTCATGACCGCGGCCTCATCATAGAGCGGCTGTACTCCAGGCAGCAGCTTGCCTGCCTCCGCCACCGTGCCGGAGGGCGATGAGGTAATCCGGAAGTGATCCATCAGATTTTTCGTTCCTGTAATTCCCTTGCCCAGGCCAGTCATTGACTGATAGCGGCCATCCAGAATCTCGTCCAGGTTCGAAATTCCAKGGCCATTGTCTTCCACCACCACCATCAGGATCTGCGGCCGCCGCCTGGTGAGCAGAAACGTGACCGTTCCTCCCCCGGCATAGCGAAAGGCATTCCGCGACAGCTCAGAGGTTGCGGTCGCCAACCGTACCTGCTCCTGGTAGCTGAATCCCAGTAGTGCCGCGACATCGCGGGCATATTGCCGCGCGTGCATCACGTTGCGGTCATAACGCAGGGGGATGGCATAAATAGGTAGCCGCTGATTGTTTTCCATACAGGTCAAATACGTACAACCAGGACCGTGACATCGTCACGGCCCCTGCAATGATCGCGATAGAGCACCGCGGCAATCAGGACAGGGTGTTTTCCGAGCAGACCTGGATATTGCTCTAGAGTCCAGCGGGAGCTAAGACCGTCGGAATACAGAATGAGAGTCGCCTCTCCTTCCCATGTATACAGGAACTCACGTACGCGATTCACCGTATGCCCGACCGTTCCGTTCATCGAGACAAGGTTCTGATGGGATCTGCCGGCATGGAGCACTCCCGAAATATTGCCCGCGCCGGCATAGTGCAGAGTCCGCTGACCATCGAGCGTTGCGATCGAAACCGCTGCTCCCCGTGTCTTTCGCAATGCCCGATGCATCTCACCCAGAAGATCTTCCGGGGAAAGGCCGGGGTTCTGCTCCAGAACCTCACAAGCACGGCCGGACGCCAGGGCGGCATCCTTCCCGTGCCCCAGACCGTCGGCGACCATGCAAAGGCTTCTCCCGCCCGCGCGAATAACCTTCCAGGCATCGCCGCAATGCACCTCTCCCTGCATTGGAAGGTTCATAACGCCTACACGGCTGATTCCACGGACCACGGTCATATCCGTAATCTGTCTGGCAAAGACACGGGCAAAGACAACCGTTCCCGCTCGAGGGATGGAATAGACCTGAAACTCCTGCGCCAGCCGCCGCATCGCCCCCAGTCCCGTTCCCGCGGTACCCGCAGTGGAGAAGCCATCTTCCAAAGCCCGCTCGATATCGGCAATTCCAGGGCCGCGGTCCAGGGCCACCACGTCCACCCCCACATACCCATCCATCGTCCACGGGGCCAGCACGATCTCCCCACTGCCGGCATGCAGCGCGATGTTGCGGGCAGCTTCGGTGACGATAATCCCAAGATTCCCGGCCGCGGTCTCGCTGAAGGCGAGCGACTCTGCGATCGCCGCCGCTTGACGCCGCGCGTGACCAATGTAGCTCTGGTCATTCACCAGGATCGGAATCCGTTGATGTGACACGGACATAGCTTACTTCCAGCGGGTTACAGTCACGACGGTCCCAGCCCCGGGGGACGACTGAATATCGAACTCGCTCATCAGCCGCTTGCTGCCGCCCAGGCCGAGTCCCATCCCCCCTGCTGTGGTGTAACCATCCTTCAGAGCCATGGTGATATCCGCGATGCCCGGGCCCTGGTCGGAGAATTTAAGCCGTATTCCTTTCCGCGCACCGACGGCGAGCAGCGACATCTCCATCTGGCCGCCGCCGCCATGTTCCAGTGCGTTGCGCGCCAGCTCGCTGGCGGCAGTCACGATCTTGGTCTGATCGATCAGGGTGAAACGCTCTTCCGACAGCCAGGTTCGCACCCGCTGCCGCACGTGAACCAGATCGATCTGAGTCCTGATCGGCAGGACCTCACTCCGCGTAATGATCTGTTCCGACACCGTCTCCACCTGTCGCCACCCGCCGCAGATACTCCATTCCCAGGTCGACGTTCAAGGCCGTGCGAATTCCGGGCAATGACATTCCCAGTTCCACAAGCGTGATTGCAACCGCAGGCTGCATGCCGACAACGACCGTCTCCGCATCCAGAACGCGCGCAATTGCAGCAATATTAGCAAGCGTTCGTCCGATGAAGGA
This sequence comes from Terriglobus sp. YAF25, assembly GCF_052113305.1. Classification (NCBI taxonomy): domain Bacteria; kingdom Pseudomonadati; phylum Acidobacteriota; class Terriglobia; order Terriglobales; family Acidobacteriaceae; genus Terriglobus; species Terriglobus sp. YAF25. Next base: position 1,101 of record NZ_JBFRCY010000325.1, on the reverse strand, counting down.
ATCGACAATCTCCAGTGCAGAGATATCGATTAACACCCCCGTTGCTCCCAGATCCGCAATACGGGTCGATAGGTCGTCCTGCAACTGCAGCGCCAGATCGTCATAAAGATCCACCTGGATCGTTACCAGGAGCAGACTGCCGATACGAAGAATCGGAATGCGTTCCATTACGACACCCCGGCGACAGGAGCAACGACCGGCGCGTGGCCGGCTTTCTGCACCACCATGCGACCACTACGCTCCAGCGCCAGACGGAAGGCGTCCGACAGCTTGGAACGAGTCACTACGTCGTTCAGGGTGATGCCCAGATGCACGATCGTCTGCGCAATCTGCGGACGGATGCCGCTCAGAATGCACTCCGCGCCCATCAGCCGCGCCGCTGTAATCGTCTTCAACAGATGCTGCGCTACCAGCGTATCCACCGTCGGCACTCCGGTGATATCGATAATGGCAAAACGCGAGTTCGTCTGAACAATCGCGTGAAGCAGCGACTCCATCACCATCTGCGCCCGCGAACTGTCCAGCGTACCGATGACTGGCAGGGCCACAATGCCGTCCCACAGCATGACCACCGGCGTCGACAGCTCCAACATCTCTTCCTGCTGGCGCGCAATTACCTTGTCTCGGCTCTGGATATAACTCTCCGCAATATGGAGCGCCATAGCGTCAACAAAATTGTTCGTAACATCAATCTCGTGGAACAGCTCGTCCGGCGCGGTCGTCAACTGTTCCCGGATAAGCTGGAACATCACCGGCTTCAGCGACAGCAAAAACTGCGCCGTCTCAGAAGGAGAGGAGCCGTGCGCTACACGGGAGATGGAGATCTCCAGCAACTGATCTCGCACCGTCTGCCAGCCCTCGGACGAAAAGTCCTCCAGTACGGTGTTCGGAGGTGGATTTGAAATCAGAGTCAAAATCTTCCTGGAGTGCTCCTTGACCTCAGCGTCGCCTACCAGGTCACGCCGCCGTGCGGCCGTCTTGAGGCTATTCAGCCAGTCAGTCAGGATTCGATCCTGATTGTCGCGCATCATCTTCAGAAGTTTGATCATGTCGTTCCTATATAGAGATGAGGGGGAGTCAATATTTGCTCTGCATATACTC
>NZ_JBFRCY010000324.1:0-4919 GCF_052113305.1 Terriglobus sp. YAF25 | reverse complement strand
GATAGAAGAGCACGGTGGCGATCCCTCCGAGGACGGCCAGAGTGGCTGTCATCAACCCGACAATGAACCAGGCAGCCATACGCTTCTGACGTTCAGTCGGGTGGGTAATGCCGAAGAAGTCAATAAACCAGTTGGCGATGAACCTGATCACAATGACACCGCCTCCTCACTATGGAAGATGCCGAGTTAAGTAGAAAGGGTTCGAAAACGAAACCGGCCGCCAATTCTGGCGGCCGGTTTTACCAAGGCGCTCCTTCTGGAGCTCGATTGGGAATTCTACTCATCCGCGCAGAACCTGGATGGCGTTTACAACATAAATTCCCAGCAGCGCGGCAGAGAGGGCAATCGTGGTTCCACCGGCGAAGGCTACAAAGGGTTTAAGGTACTGGATTCTCCGCTGGATGTCGTCCTGACGGCGTTTTTCTTCGCCGAGGATATTTTCATCCAGGAAGATCTGGTCTTCTTCCCCGCGGGTAAGAAGACCACGATAGACCATAAGGGCAGTCGTGGAAATAAATAGGAAGCCCCAAACGGTCCAGAGCAGAGTCATGGTGCTCATGGGGTACACCTCCTGAGAGAATCACTGCAGGCGTACTAGAACGGTTGCCGTCTGTGTGGGGGAATTTGATTCGCAGCGTCCACACGAAACGACGGTCAGCCTACCGGCGGGTCTGTAACGGGCAGTATGCAGGCTCGGACGGTAGAAAAGGCCGTCACACGGAAATATACGCCGGTTTTGGAACACTGGTCCAAAATGCATCCATTTAGGTACGACGGCATCCATTACTTGTGTAGCGGGCGCAAAATCGCCCCTTGCCCGGCCTTCCGAGGGGGCATACACTTAGATAGAGATCGACTGAATAGGAGTTTCTTACCATGGCCACTACTGCCGCTACCCCCGAGGTTGTTGAGGTTGTTTCCTCGCCGATGCCCTCGACGCAGCCCGTCAACCTGACCTCGGCGGCGATTGCCAAGGTGAAGGAGATTATGGCTACCCAGGATCCAGTCCCGGCCGGTCTGCGCATCGGTGTTGTAGGCGGCGGATGCTCCGGCTTCCAGTACTCCATGAGCTTCGAGAACCAGCAGGGCATGATGGACAAGGTCGTCCGCTTCGAGGACCTGAAGGTGTTTGTGGACGCCACCAGCGCCATGTACCTGAACGGCTGCACCGTGGACTACGTTGAGACGCTGGAGGCTGCCGGCTTCAAGTTCGAGAACCCTCAGGTGAAGAGCACCTGCGGCTGCGGATCGAGCTTCAGCGTGTAAGTTTCTGATTTCCGGTGAAAAGACCTCGCTTCGGGCGAGGTCTTTTCTTTTGTGTGAGTTTGATGGAAATGGACCTCCGAAAAGGGGCACGCGGCGTCTAAACTCATACAGGGTTACCCCCGCCGGATTCATGACTGAGTTTGTCATCAAGTTGGCCGATGAGCGCGGCCGCATACAGGAGCAAATCCACGCCGCTGCCACGGCTGAGGAGTTACGTCTGCGTTTCACGCAGGCGGGCTACCTGGTCTATTCCGTTAAGCCCCGCTCGGTGTTGGCGGCAGGACGCAAGAAGAAGATCAAGCTCGACACCTTTCTCATCTTCAATCAGCAGTTCCTGACCCTGATCCGCGCTGGTCTGCCCATCCTGGGCGGGCTGGACCTGCTGACAGCTGGTCAAAAAGACCTGAATCTAAAGGGGCAGTTGGAGGACGTCGCAGCACGCGTCCGTACGGGCGAGTCGCTGTCGTCGGCGTTCGATGCGCAGAGTGGCGTGCCGATTATCTACACCACGACGCTTCTGGCTGGTGAGCGGTCGGGCAACCTGGAAGAGGTACTGCAGAGATTTGTCGACTTTCAGCGGTTGTCGTTGAGCTTTACCAAGAGATTGAAGTCGGCGATGGTGTATCCCATTGTTCTGGTGCTGATGGTGATCAGCATTATGATCTTTTTGCTGACCTTTGTGATTCCGCGGTTTGCGGAGCTGTACGAGCAACTGAATACGCCGCTGCCCGCAATTACGGTCTTTCTGCTGAATCTTGGGAAACAGGCGCAGCACTATGGAATTTACGCCGCCATGGTGTTTGCCATAGCGATCTATATCTTCTTCCGCTGGCTGAAGACGGATACCGGGAATCAATTGGTCGATCGCATCCGGATCAGGCTGCCCCTGATTGGGCCGGTGTGGCTGAAGTACCAGGTAGCGCTGTTTTCCCGCACGTTGTCGACGCTGTWGACCGGCGGTCTGCCGCTGGTGCCGTCACTGGAGACGGCGGCAAAATCGATCAATAGCCGCCAGACGGCACTGGCCGTGTATGCTTCGGTGGGCTCGGTCCGCGAAGGCAGAGGATTGGCGTATTCTCTCCGGCAGACGAAAATCTTTCCGAACCTGGCGACAGAGATGATTGAGGTCGGTGAGTCCACCGGCGCCTTGCCTGCGATGTTGAACTCGGTGGCCGAGTTTTTTGAGGAGGACGTACAGCTTTCCCTGGCGGCGGCCATGAGCCTGATTGAGCCAATCCTGCTCGTCTTTATGGGCATTGTGATTGCCGTTATTCTTATCTCTCTCTATCTACCGATCTTCTCGCTGGGCGCTGGCGGTCTCGGTCAGTAAACCCTTGGCGCAAACCGGAGTCCAATAAACCATGGCACAAGCTCCCATCGCGATCCCGATTCCCTCGACCAACGGCCTGGAGCTGAACGAGGTAGAGCGTGCGCAGATGCTGGCGCGCCGCTATCACTCTGAGTTTGTTGACCTGAAAAACTTCAAGATTCAGCATGAGCTGTTCCGGACGGTGCCGGTGGAACTCATGTTCCGCTATAACTTCGTCCCGTTGGAACAGAGGCCCGATGGCCGCCTGCTGATCGCGGTAAGCGATCCCTCAAAGCTGATGATGCTGGATGAGATTGCGTCACTGCTTTCGGCGCGGCTGATCACGCGRGTGGCGACGCTGTCGCAGATTACCGACCTGCTGAAGAAGAACGAGCAGTCGCAGCGTGTTCTGGAAGAGGCGAGCGAGGGGCTGACTTTCGATGTGGTGTCGCTGGACGAGAATGCGGACGAGAATATCTCGATCGAGAAGTTGACCAGCGAAGAAGATATCTCCCCGATTATCCGCCTGGTAGATACGACCATCTTTACGGCGCTGGAGCGCCGGGCTTCAGATATCCACCTTGAAACTTACGACGACTCACTGCTGGTGAAGTACCGCATCGATGGTGTGCTGACACAGGCCATGGCGCCCATCGCGCGTGAGCATCATCAGACGATTCTTTCGCGTATCAAAGTCATGAGCGAACTGGATATCGCCGAGCGCCGTGTGCCTCAGGACGGACGTTTCCGCGTGCGGTACAAGGGACGGCTGATCGATTTCCGTGTCTCGATCATGCCGACAGTGCATGGTGAGAATGCTGTGCTCCGTGTGCTCGATAAGGAGTCGATGAGCGAGAAGTTCACCAAGCTCTCGTTGGAAGTGGTGGGCTTTGCGGAGGAGGATTTGCGGCGGTTCCGGCGTTACATCAAAGAGCCGTACGGCATGGTGCTGGTCACGGGACCTACGGGTTCCGGTAAGACGACCACGCTGTATGCTGCGTTGAACGAGATCAAGAGCGAAGAAGACAAGATCATCACGATCGAAGATCCGGTCGAGTATCAGATTCGCGGCATCACCCAGATTCCGGTCAATGAGAAAAAGGGCCTGACCTTTGCCCGCGGTCTGCGTTCGATTCTGCGTCACGACCCTGACAAGATTCTGGTCGGTGAGATTCGTGACGCTGAGACTGCGCAGATCGCCATCAACTCAGCGCTGACCGGGCACCTTGTTTTTACGACCGTGCACGCGAATAACGTTGTCGATGTGCTTGGCCGCTTCCTGAATATGGGAGTGGAGCCGTACAACTTTGTCTCTGCCTTGAACTGTATTCTGGCGCAGCGGCTGGTACGCCAGATCTGTGATTTTTGCGCGCACTACGTTACGTACGACGATGAGACGCTGCTGCAGAGCGGTCTCGAGCTCGAGGATTGGCGAGGTTTCAAGTTCCGCGAAGGCGCCGGCTGCATGGAGTGCGGCGGCACGGGGTATCGCGGACGTTCGGCCATTCATGAGTTGCTGGAGCTGGATGATGAGATCCGCGAGATGCTGCTGGCCAAGAAGCCAGGCTCAGAGATTCGGCGTGTGGCGCGTGAAAAAGGAATGGCATTTCTACGCGACTCGGCGCTGCAGCGTGTGCGCGCCGGTGTGACTACCTTGAAGGAGATCAACAAGGTAACCTTTATCGAGGCGACCCGGTAACAGATCAACATATGTCCTTTCTTTCCAAGTTGAGCGGCACACATCAACGTCCCCGCCTGGCGGTAGAGTTACGTGGCGAACTGGTGGTGGCCGCAGCGGCTGATGTAACCACGGCACCGGTGCGTGCAGTCACGCAGGTATCGCTGCGCGCGGGTGCTTTGCAGCCTTCGCTGAAGGTTCCTAACCTTGTAGACCGTGTTGCGGTTGCCGCCGCACTGCGTTCGGCGCTGGAGCGGGTAGCGGCACAGAGCCGTGATGTCACGCTTGTTCTTCCGGATGCAACGGTCCGCGTCGTTCTCCTGGATTTCGACACCATGCCCTCACGGGCAGACGACGCCGAGAGCGTGGTGCGGTTCCGTCTGAAGCGCATGTTGCCCTTTGATTCTGATACCGCCGCGGTCAGCTACCAGGTGATGAGCGAGGCCAGGGGGAGCGTGAGTGTCCTGGCGGTCGCCATGCCCGCGGACTTGCGCACAGAGTATGAGCAGGCCGTTCGCGAGGCAGGATATGAGCCCGGCGCAGTGCTGCCGTCGACGCTGGCTGCCGTGGCAGCGCTCGACCCCGCGGAGCCAAAGGCGCAACTGCTCTTGAATATTGATGAAGCCAGCATGACCACTGCGATCGTGCGAGGCGGCAACGTAGTGT
>NZ_JBFRCY010000323.1:0-6027 GCF_052113305.1 Terriglobus sp. YAF25 | reverse complement strand
GCTCACTCTTGAGATCGGTTTCCAGTTGATCCCATTCGTCGATGCGTCGAACGGAGGCCAGATGCTGAATCGTGTCCGTGCATTGCGGCGTCACCTGGCGACGGAGCTTGGCTTCGTTGTGCCTTCCGTTCACATCACAGATAACCTCCGGCTTCGTCCACGCGAATACGTCATCAGCCTGCGCGGCATCGAGATTGGCCGCTGGCAGACGGAAGGGAATTGCCTGCTGGCCGTTACCGCCGGTCCCGATCGCGAAGGACGCGCCAAGGCGCTGCCGGGAATTGAGACGAAAGAACCTGCCTTCGGTGTGAATGCGAAGTGGATCGATCCATCGCTGCAGGAGCGCGCTCTAGCAGCGGGCTGCTCTGTTGTGGATCAAACGACCGTCATTGGGACTCATCTTGGCGAGCTTATCCGCCGTCATGCCCATGAACTGCTGAGCCGCGGCGAAGTGAAGCGCCTGATGGACGGTTTGACCGAGAGTCACCCCAAGCTGGTGGAAGAACTTGTGCCGAAATTAATGACTCTCGGCGAGGTCTCAACTTCGGCACTTCCCGTGCTCTTATGTCCATCGCCGGCACGTTACCACGTACGTCGCTGGCTTGAGCCGATACTCCCGCGGGTGACAGTACTTTCACCAGTCGAAATACCGGCGGAAGTAAGGGTGCAGAGCGTGGGTCAAATAGGGTAAGGAGCGGAAATGGCGAGGCTTGGAATGAAGGATTACGGAAGCGAAGTGGGGCTGGGGTCGGCACTGCTTGCTGAGGATGCCAGTAAAGCTGCGCGCGCCCTGGTTGCCAGCATGGATGGCAGCCAACTGATACCGAGCCGTGAGCAGGTGCTTCTCGATCATCTGTCAACGGTTCGCTACATCGCGCGGCGTATCCATGAACGGCTGCCGCAGCATGTGGAGCTGGAAGATTTGGTATCGGCCGGCGTGATCGGCCTGATGGACGCCTACGATAAGTTCGATCATGGCAAACGGGTGCAGTTCAAGAGCTATGCGCAGTTCCGCATTCGCGGCGCGATACTTGACTCACTGCGGACTCTGGACTGGAGTCCTCGTGAGCTGCGCCGCAAGGGCCGCAGCGTCGAAGAGGCGATCCGCAAGCTGACACATGCACTTGGCCGCTCGCCGGCGGAGCAGGAGATCGCCGCAGAGCTTGGCATGAGTCTCAATGACTACCAGATGCTGCTTGGCGAGCTGAAGGGGCTTGAGATCGGCAGCCTCCATGTTGAGAAAAATGAAGAGTCCGGAGATGAGGAACTGGCCTATGTCGCCAGCCCTGACGAAGATGGACCCCTGTTCCGGGCACTGAAGGGTGAGCTGCGGCAGCGTTTGGCCGATGCGATTGAAGATCTTCCCGAGAAAGAACGTCTGGTGTTGACGCTGTACTACCACGAGGAACTGACCATGAAAGAGATCGGTCTGACGCTAGGTGTCGTTGAGTCGCGTGTCTCTCAGATTCACTCCTCGGCGGTGCTGAAGCTTCGCACCAAGCTGGCGGATCTGGCCAATGCCAAGAATGGAGACGAGTCGAAGCGTCGTAGCGCGAGGGCGAAATAGCGATGCCTGAGTTGCTGGAAGGGCTTCGGTTCGATGCCGTACTTCGGCTTGGATCGCGGGAATTGACACTTGGCGATGCCGTTCGCCTGCAATCGGGTGCTGGACTGAGGCTCGACCGCCAGATCGACGAGATGGTCGAGCTGGTTGTGAGCGGGCGGGTTGTGGCACGGGGCGAGATTGTGATCGTGAACGGTAATTACGCCTTCGAGGTTACGGAGGTCGCTCCGGAACAAACACGCAAGGAGAGCGTGGAATGGCCTACATCGATTCAGTAAAAGACAGTATCGTGTTRCAAACGCCGTCTATCGGCGATAAGTCTATCCCCTCGAATGTCACCGAGACCGTGCTTTGCGGGAACCTGCAATGCACCGGCGGGTGGTTGCAGCGTTGGAAAAACCGTACTCGTCCGTACTTTGAAGGTCAGTGGGCGTGCAGCCGCAACTGCCTTTCTCATCTGGTAACCCATGCAGTTCGCCGCGAAGTTGGATCAAGCATCGCAGGCGATGAATTCAGCCCGCATAACCACCGTATTCCGTTGGGCCTGGTACTGATGGCTCAGGGAATCATTACGCCTGTACAACTGCAGCAGGCACTACAGCGCCAGCGGCAGCGCGGACACGTCCGCATCGGCGACTGCCTGATGGAAGCCGCAAATTTGAGTGAAGGGCAGATCACGCGCGCGATGGGCGCACAGTGGAATTGCCCGATGCTGACCCTGGAAGGTTTCTCTCCGGAGCGGATGGCGCGTCTTGCACCGCAGGCCGTTCTGGAAGAGAGCGGCATGTTGCCGGTACGTGTAGCCGGCGGCAAGGCTCTTTATCTTGCCTTCGACGCGGATCTGAATCCGGCTGCGGCGTTGGCCCTGGAACAGATGACGGATCTGCATGTGCACAGCGGCCTTTTGCCGTCATCGCAGTATCAGGCCGCACGCAAGCGGTTGGCGGAGTGCAAGGGGATCGCCACGAACGAAGAGACGGTCGAAGATCAGGACAGCCTGGTCAAGGCGATGGTTTCGGCTATTGAGAAGCAGCAGCCGGTCGCGGCACGGCTGGTGCGTGTAGGACGGTTGTACTGGATGCGTTTGTGGCTCGAAGGACACGCCGTTTCATGCATTCCCGGCGAATCGGCGGAGGATGTTCTCGATTGTGTCTGGAGAATCCATCCTTAATAGAAGTAAAGAAGCCGAAAGGCAAAGATAAGACCGGGCTTAGAAAGCGTGCTTAGTGCTTTCTAAGCCCGATTTGTTTTTATCGGCACGCTGCGTGCACATCTTGAGAGTATGAGCAGCGGGATCTATGCCATCTATTCGGCGCTTCAGTCGCGTACCCAGGCCCTGGATACAGCGGCGAATAATCTCGCGAATGTGGGAGCGCATGGATTCCGGGCGCAACGGGACTATTTCCGCTCTCTCATGGATACCGCGGATACTCAAGGTCAGCCGGAAGCCTCCCAGGTGGGCCGGGCGATAAACAATTACAACCTGCTTGGCGGGAATCGCCTGGATACGGCGCAGGGGCAGATTGAGACGACCGGCAATCCATTGGATCTGGCGCTGCAGGGCAACGGCTATTTCGGTATTAAAACGGCACAGGGTACTCGCTATACGCGCGACGGTGGATTTCAACGCAGCGAAAACGGGACTCTGGTAACGCAGCATGGCGACGCGGTTCTTAATCAGAGCGGCGCACCAATCACCCTGYCGAGCGGGCAGGTTCATATTGCAGAGAACGGCATGATTTCAGTGAGCGGGCCCGCGGGCAGCGCCATCGTCGGCCAGATCGGCGTCTTTGACTTTGGTCCGGGGCAACTCACCAATCAGGGAACCAATCTGTTTGCAGCGGCGGACGGGGCTACGCCTCAGACCGGAGCTGCAGTCGTTCGCCAGGGTGCTCTCGAAGGCTCGAATGAAGACGCCATTCACGGCACCATGGAGCTCATCCTGACGCAGCGGCAAACAGAAATGATGCAGAAGGCACTAAGCATTTTCAACAGCTTCGACAAGACGGCAGGCGAAGACCTGGGACGGATATAGGAGTAAGGCGATGATACGGGCGTTATATACGGCAGCCAGCGGCATGAGCGCGCAGCAGATGAATCTGGATACGGTTGCCAACAATCTGGCTAACTCAGCGACGGCAGGATTCCGCCGCCGGCGTCTTCAGTTCGAAGACATGATCTATCAGAACGTCGTTACTCCTGGCAGCGCGCAGAGCACGCAGACGACCCAGGCCGGCCTGCAGATCGGTCTCGGCACCAAGCCGGTCGCGACCGAAGTCATCATGACCCAGGGCGACTTCAACCAGACGGGTAATAATCTCGATCTGGCTATCCAGGGACAGGGCTTCTTCCAGGTCACCCGTCCTGACGGCGCTATCGCTTACACGCGTGCCGGCAGCTTCCATCTGAACAATCAGGGACAGATGGTCACGGCGAACGGCGATTTTCTTACGCCGCAGATCACGATTCCTTCGAATGCAACGAACGTTCAGATCTCACAGTACGGCGTTGTGACGGCAACGATTCCAGGACAGACACAGAGCTCGCAGCTCGGCACGCTTCAGCTCGCTACCTTTGCGAACCCCGGTGGCCTGAATTCGGTTGGCGGCAACCTGTTTCTGCCCAGCACCTCTTCGGGAACCGCGATTACAGATACTCCCGGCGGAACGACCGGCGTCGGCACGCTGCAGCAGGGTTATCTCGAGAACTCGAACGTGGATGCGGTTGAGGAGTTTGTGCAGATGATCATGGCCCAGCGGGCCTACGAGAGCAACTCCAAGGTGGTTAAGACCGCCGACGACATGTACGGCCAAATCAATAACCTGGTGCGCTAATGCGGATTCTTCTGGTAGTAGGTCTGGCAACTGGAACAGTACTCGGGCAGGCAAAGTGCGCACGCACGCCGGAGCTTGCCGTCGTAGGAGTGGCTGCTGCTCCAGTAGAGCTGGGAGAAAGCGGCGGATACCGTGTGGAGGCTGTGAAGCGCGATCTGGTTGGGCGTGGAAGCTGGGCCGTAGTGCGGTCTTGCTCGCACCCAGAATGGCCGGCCTATATGTTACCCGCGCCGGTAGATGTAAAAGCACAGACGCCTGTCACCAAGGTTGCGTCGCTGGAGCTCGCAGTCCGCGCGGGGGAACGGGTTTTTGTGAAGTCAAACTCGACTTCAAGCCGTATGCAGATGGTGGGTATTGCGAACGGCAGCGGCATGGTGGGAGACGTCATCCCGGTTTCGATGGCGGTATTTGGCGGTGAGGGTTCCGAACGTAGGATCCAGGCGGTGATCAAAGGAAAAGGCGAGGTCGAACTGCGATGAAGAATGAGTGGAAATATATCGCGTTAGTGATGCTGGTGCTTCTGCTGCTGGGAGTGGAGATCTCCATGGCGCAGGGTAAGTCCAAGAAGCAGGATGTCGCGGCCAGTTCGCTGGATTCTTATCTGGCCCGCGTTCATGCCGAGGACGCCGGTTCGCAGACCTCGCCTGGTTCCATCTGGACTGAAAACGGCCGGATGGCACGGATGGGCAGCGATATGCGCGCCCGGTTCCCGCATGATCTGATCCAGGTGGTGGTCCAGGAGAGTGTGGTTGCAAGCACCGATGGCGCAGTAAAGGGATCGCGGACCTCGAACGCAAGCTCGCAGATTACCTCGCTGTTCAGCAAGTTGAGCGTAAGTTCTGCCGCGCAGAACCTTATCGGCCAGAATTCTGCGGCCGGGTTGAGTGGGCAGGGAAGCAGCGCTAATAACTCCAGTCTGGAATCAGGTCCTTTCGACCGCAATCTCCAGCCTTGAGCTGCAGGTGCGCGGAAAAGGCATCGTGACCGATTACACTCGCCGCCCTAATGTGCTGGTCCGGTTGTTGCAGAAAGCGGTGATCTTCTAATGCGCGCTTTCATCGTCCTGCTGCTTTTGCTGATCTCCGGCGTCATGTTCGGCGCCGACGCCCGCCTGGCGCATGTGAAGGATATTGCGACCATTGAAGGGATTCGCGAAAACCAGCTTGTAGGGTATGGCATTGTTGTGGGTCTCCAGGGAACTGGAGAMAGCCAGCAGACGGGCTTCCCGATGCAGACTTTGGCTGCGACGCTCTCCCGCATGGGTGTGAGCGTACCGTCGAACGGAATCCGCGTGCAGAACCTGGCCGCGGTTTTCGTCTCGGCGTCGCTGCCGCCCTTCGCGCGGCCCGGAACCCGTATCGACGTCACGGTAGCGGCCGCGGGCGATGCAAAGAGTCTTGATGGCGGGATGTTGCTGATGACTCCGCTGTACGGTGCGGATGGCCGTATCTACGCGCAGGCGCAGGGATCGCTGGCGCTCGGTGGGTACTCTGTCAGCGCGAATGGCAATACCAAACAGACCAACCATCCGACGACGGCCAGAATCCCGACCGGAGCCATGGTGGAGCGGGGAGTTCCGCTCGAGCTTGCCGGCCGCCAGACATTTTCTCTGCTACTGAATGATGCTGA
>NZ_JBFRCY010000322.1:0-6788 GCF_052113305.1 Terriglobus sp. YAF25 | reverse complement strand
CCTGCAAGTAGACCAGATCGGATTCTTCGACCTGTTATAGGATACCATCCTTACGGCCTATGAGCTCTCGCGATCGCCCAAGTCGCTTGTAATGTGATGGAAGTTCGCCACCTGTGCGAAATAGCGCCGCCTGACAACGCGGATTTTGCGAGGCCTGACTTCCTGGAAGCGGACTTCCTGGAACCGGCCACTACCTCAAAGCATCGTATCCGCATGGAAAAGGTCAAGCTTGGCTCTCAGGGTGCTATCGTCTCTCGCCTCGGCCTCGGCTGCATGGGGATGAGTGAGTTCTACGGCGACCGCAACGATACGGAATCGGCCGCAACCCTGCTGCGATCTCTCGATCTCGGCATCACCTTCCTCGACACCGCGGACGTCTATGGCTTCGGCGACAACGAGGCTCTTGTCGGCAAGACCATCAAACCCCGCCGCGATGAGGTCTTTCTGGCGACCAAATTCGCAAATCTGCGCAAACGCGAAGATCCAGCCTACTGGGAGGTTTCAGGACGTCCTGAGTATGTGCACCAGGCGATCGATGCCTCGCTGCAGCGCCTCGGGCTCGACTATGTCGATCTCTACTATCAACACCGTGTCGATCCCAATGTGCCGATCGAAGAGACCGTCGGCGCTATGGCTGAACTGGTTGCGGCAGGCAAGGTAAAGTATCTCGGTCTTTCGGAAGCTGGTCCGGAGACGATTCGCCGTGCGCATAAGGTGCATCCCATCACCGCGCTACAAACGGAGTACTCGCTCTGGGAGCGCGATGTCGAAGATGAAATTCTGCCCACCGTGCGCGAGCTTGGGATTGGCTTTGATGCGGCAGTTCCAAAGGGCGCTGTTGCTGGCGCGCGCTATACCGCCGTGGGCATGAAAACCATCAACAGGTAAACGACATTCAATTTTGATGGGCGTGGCCTCGGCTGCGCCCATCACATTTAGAGCATTTCCCCTGTTGGTGTAGTGAGGGGCTTGTGCATCTATGGGCGTTTTCCTCAATGAAAACGCCGCGGCACGCTCCTCTCGGGATACCCAGCAACAGGAAAAATGCTCTAATGCGTCATCCCATAGATGACGTAATTCACGCCGAGCTTGATGCCCATCTCCGAATACTTCAGCGGATACCACGGCGAGTCGTAATACTCCCACGAGTCACCGATATCGGAGTTGAGGCTGAACGCCACCATCAGCCTGCCTTTGTCGTCGTAGATGCCCTTCCAGCGCGCCACGCGGCCGTCTTTCTTGTAGCCCGTGTTCAAGTGCTCTGCTCCCGGTACCTGGATGCGGTCATTCAGATCGAAGAGCACATGAAAGGCGGGATCGTTGTCAGGAATGTCAACGAGATCGCGTTCGGGGAAGACCATCTTCATGGTTTGGGTGAAGTATGCTTCTTCCTCTGATCCATGACAGTCGTCGGCCATGAAGAAGCCTCCGCGCAGCAGATAGTCGCGGAGCTTGGCGCCCTGTTTCTGGGTAAGTCCCCACTCGCCGACCTGCACGGCATACACCCAGGGATAGTCATAGACCTCATCGCCGCTTTCCAGGTTCACGGGCTGTTCAACGCTGCGGGCATCGACGCGGGTCAGGCGGCGGAGACTTGCGGCGAAGTCGCGGTCGGCTTTGGGGTAGTCCTGTGTCCAGAGGGAGAGACCTTCCTGCCATGGTCCATCGAAGCGGCCGCGATAGCCGTCGAGCGGACCACCGGGAAACATCAGCCGCGCAAAGGTCCACTCTCCCGGTTTTTGCCAATCGGAGGGAAGGGGAACACCCCGGCCATACTCCACTGAGGGATACTCGTGGAAGTTATGCTGAAAGCCGCGCTGGGCATACCCGACGCCGAGCAGCACAAGTGCGATTCCCGCGCGGGTTATACGCCGCAACTGCATTCCAGCTCCTGTTTGGCCAGAAGATAGCACACAGCCCCTTTACCCTGGACAGCATGCCCGATGTCTACTTGGACGCAGGCCATAGGGAAAGCGACATCTCCGAGTGATATGTCATCCTCAGAAGAGATCATGCCGCATCAAGCTCGACAGCGTTTCACGCAAGAGATTCTCTCTACAGGACATGACCTCGCAGCGTTTCTGCGCCTCCTGCCCGGCGGTCTGTTCGCAGAGGTCGATGGTAGGCTGCACCCGGTCACTGTGAGCAATGGGTATCCGCCGGTGTCGCATGATGGGCAGGACTGTTTTGGTGGCTTCTGCTTTCACATCACCCACTCAAAGACTGAGGCCGGCCAAACCGCTGCCGGGACCTTCACCTTCGCAGGATCGTTTCACGAGGCGGAGACGGCGTTACTTGCAGCCGGGTTTAGCAGAAGGCGCGGTACTCACACTGGGTGGCGGGAGTTTCGTACCCGTGGCTCCTGGCTCACCGGAGCGAATTCGGCGCACTTCCTGCTCGCTGAATCGGAGGACCTGAATGCAAGAGGCGAGACGCAGGGGGAGTTTCACTTCGGCGAGCATAATCCCTACTCACCACTCGGCTGGCTATTGCACTGGTTCTTCGAGGCCCATCGCTAGCGAACAATGCAGCCGCTTTCTATCGATTCTTCCCGGCGGGGTGCCCCGCCCTCGCAACGCTARGGTGGGTAAGGAAAGCCATCGACCTTGAAGTGCGGATCGGACTCCCATCGCTAGGACCCTGACACTCCTGCCTGTTTTCCGCCGCCGAAGATGTGCTTGAAAAAGTGTCCGATCCGCTGGAAAGCGTTTGGCTTCGGCGCCGGCTTTGCGGCAGTCTTCTGCGGTTGTGCTTGGGGCTGGGGATCAGGAGGAGGAGGGACGGGCTTCGGCGCATCGCCATTGACGGAGAGTGTCGTAGCGATCTGGGTATGTACCTCTCCAACCGGCACTGGAGCCGCCACGGGGCCAGGCGCCAGACCGGCGGACTGTGCCTCTGGAAAGGGATGTTCGGCGGCGGCTTGTGTCGGCGTCACCGGCTTCCCTTCGGCGACGATCTGAACCGGGACCGGTACAGGCTCCGGCTGGGGTGGCGGGCAGCCGCAGGCGGTGGTCTCCGTGTCGATCACCCGCGTCAGTGATCCGCCGACAAACAGCAGGTGTTGTCCGGGCTTGATGAAGTAGCCTTCCGGACCGAACGCGCTGGTGACGTGGAGCAGGGGAGCATCGGCCTTGCTGCGGTTATCCACGCAGGTGTCGCCGTTGGGAGTGACCCGCAGATGCAGATTGAGTTCGCCTGTTGCGCTGGCCTGGAAACGCAGGTCAGGGGTCATCAGCATGTCAGAAGCGGTTACCTGGAAGCTAGCCTCCAGAGCTCCGCGGTCCAGAGCGAGCAGCAGGGGAGGATCGGCGGAGTTCGCCTGGGAGAGATGGATCGACGACGTAGAACACACCCGCACCACGCCGCCACGGGTCAGCGTCAGCTCTGCGGTGCGATTGATCGCCGCGGTGATCGATCCCTGGTTGGCGATCGTTGCCTTCTGGTTTGAGACCGTGACCAGACCGCTGATGGATGCATTCTCGGTGGTGACGGTGCCGATTGGCTGTTGAGCCGGCGATACAGCAGCCAGCAACACGAAGGCAGCAATACCGATGCCTTGCCGGATCGGTCCCGCTCCGTGCTGTGCTGTATCTGCCATTTACATCTTCAGAAAGTTCGCGATCAGTTTTTTGCCGTCCGCCGTCAGGACAGACTCCGGATGAAACTGTACGCCCTCGATTGGTAGAGTTTTGTGACGCAGGCCCATCACCGTGCTTCCGGCTGGATCCTGGGTGCGCGCGGAGACTTCAAGCTCGGGCGGCAGCGACTCTTCGGTGACAATCAGCGAGTGGTAGCGGGTGCAGGTCATCGGCGTCTGAATCCCGTGGAAGACAGTCTTGCCGTCGTGTTCCACCTCACTGGTCTTGCCATGCATCAGGCGGGCGGCGCGGGTGACGGTGGCGCCAAAGGCTGCTCCGATCGACTGATGACCGAGGCAAACGCCGAGGATCGGCACCCCGGCACCCCGGGCAGGCCCGGCAAAGTGCCGGATCAGGTCGATGGAGACGCCTGCATCCTGCGGCGTGCAGGGACCAGGGGAGATGACGATATGCGAGGGCTTCAGCGCCTCGATCTCCTCCGGCGACAGCTCATCGTTGCGGCGGATGACCAGCTCAGCGCCCAGCTCGCCCATGTACTGCACCAGGTTGTAGGTAAAAGAGTCGTAGTTATCCAGAACGAAGACCATAGCTGAGAAATCCCTGTCTTTAGTGTATCGCTCGCAATTCCGCATCCAGCGGAGTTGCGATATGGTTGCCAGGAAGGAGTAAAAGAATCTGTGGGTTTGCGAACTTCCGGCGCGTTGTTGCTGCCGTTATGCGTCACCGTTGTCCTCGCACAGAAACCTGCTTCCACCGCCGCTCCGGGGCTGGCAGAACGCAGGCTTGCGGGCGTTGATATCCAGATGGGCCGTTATAGATTGCCTGCCGACCTGCACAAGAACGCCGTGATGATGGAAAACGACTCCAACGGCTCGGGTGGCGGAGACGAGTCGGTGGAGTGGGATACGCCCGCCTGCCATGTGCGTGTGCTTTCACGCTACGCCGACCCGAAAGGCCCGCGGACGACCTACTCGGCGACCGTCACCCGGCCCGAGGATCAGCCTGCGGTCAGTAAGCCCGAGCCAGGCAGTTGTGCGACATTCCGTGGTGTCGGTATGGGTGACCCTGCATCGAAGGCGCTCGCCGCCTACGGCTCTCGCGTTACCATCACTCCCGGAAAGCGGCCGCAGACAACGCTGCTGCACTGGGAGTGGCAGAACGGCACCGTCCTGGAGATCACACTGGATGCAAACGGCCTGATTATCGGCCTGGACCTGACGGGGAATGTCGAGTAGCTGTCAGTGGAATGAGTGCCAGCGCCGTGAAGGGAAGTTTTCTTTCAAACGTCGTAACCGATCAAAAGGTTGTCATCCTGAGCGAAGTGAAGGACCCGCTTTTCAATACTTCGGCAGGCAAACACCCTGCATGATGTATGGCGCGAACTCGAGACTCAGGACACTGCAGAGCTATAGAGCGGGCTTTCAGCCCTTAGTTTCTCAACGTACCCGTGACCTGGGGCTGCGCCCCAGGCTGGTATAGATCGCGCCTTCAGCGCTCGGAGCCCCCCGCCAGCTTCGCTGGCTTGGGGTAAAAGGTAGCGGAGAAATCCGCTTCTCTACTCGGGCGCCCCGGAGGTAAATGCTCACTCCCGTTTCTCTACCAGAACATAAAGCTGAACTTGTCTACGTAGCTCTTGACCGAGGTCTGCTTTTCATCGCCGTCCATCTGGTAGTTCACCGTAACTCCATACCAGTCGGCCGGCACCCAGAAGGGAGCAATCGTCTTATTCAGCACAACCGACTTTCCGTTCAGCGTGATGGTCTGATAGGTCAGTGTGTTGTCGTCGTTGCGCTTTCCGCTGATGGGAGTAGGGCAGGGTGCCGCCAAGGTTGAACTGCGCCGCAGATCCAGTCAGCGACGGCGAAGCAATATTGCGGTTGTAGGAGTACGTGACGCCATCGCAGGCTCCGGGCTCAATATGGTCGACGCAGTTGTCGTAATAAGGAGTCTTCTGCCCTGACATATTCCATGCAGGACTTGCCTGCAGGTTGGTGAAGGTGTTCGAGGGCCCTACAGTCACGAGATCGATAGGCGTCTTGGCGGAGCCGCCACAGTTATCCCGGGACAGCACCACGGTCTGGTGTGCGCCGGGCGAGAGCGCGGCCTGATAGTTGAGGGTATTGCCCTGTTCGGTCTCGATTAGCTGGCCATCCACGTACAACTCCATGGCAGCAATACCTGAGGCGCAGGTTGTCGTAGCTGAGGCTACAAAGGCGGGTACGGTGCTCGACTTACCTGCGTTCGGAGAGTTGACCCAGACCTCAGTCTTCGCCGTGACAGTGATGGGAACTGACAGCTTCGACGAGCTGCCGCAGAGATCCGACGCCTCGACCGCCGTGTCGTGAGAGCCAGGAGTGAGCGACAGAGTCGTATTGAGGGACCCGCCCTGAACGACATAGACGAGCTTGTTATCCACGTAAACGCCCATCGAGGCGATGCCCTTGCTGCATGCATTGGCCGTGGCCGTAGCGACATAGGTTACGTTCTGGCCAGTTGTCTGACCGATGAAGGGTTGCGAGAGCAGGATGGTGGGAGTGCTGCTTCCGGAGGAGCTTCCGCTCCCTGATCCTGTGCTGCCACTACCTGAGGAAGAGCTGCCGGTATCTGAACCAGAGCTGCTGCCAGAGCCTGAAGAGCTACCTGAACCTGTACTTCCACTGCCTGAGGACGAGCCGCTGGTACCTGCACCAGTGCCGCTGCTGGAGCCTGTGGAACTCCCCGAACCTGTGCTACTGCTACCCGAGGAAGAGCTGCCGGTTCCGTTCGATGTACCAGAAGACGACCCGGAGGCCGTCGCGCTGGACGAAGCAGCTCCGGAGAGCAGGCTCAGCGAACCGCCACTGCCGCATCCGGTCAGGAGCACTGTCGTGAACACAGCAAGGGTTATTCCGCTGGTGCGGATGCCAGGACGCGAGGGGAGAAGCATGGTTGCTGTCAGTACTGTAGCGGGATAGGACAGAAACGCCTGAAGAAACAGGCATGAGAATCCTCTTAACTTCCCGATTCAGAACTCAGAGAGGGGGATTTAGGTTCGCCCATACTCTGGGTGCCCCATCCATCGCAAAGCGATGGGTGGGATATTCGAGCGAAGCTCGAACCGTTTTTTTCTCTGTCATTTCGTTGCGATCCAAGGAAGCGGAGAAATCTTCTTCTCGACCTGTACTTCTTACGGTTGCCCAAGGTAAGAAA
>NZ_JBFRCY010000321.1:0-8559 GCF_052113305.1 Terriglobus sp. YAF25 | reverse complement strand
GGCCTATTCAATGCGCGGTATCTCTACAAGGCGATCGAGGAAGAGGTCCGCAAGGGCCGCCGCAACCACTTCAGCCTGATGTTCATGGACATGGATCACTTCAAGGAAGTGAATGACACCCATGGCCACCTGGTCGGCAGCCGCCTGCTCGCTGAGGTTGGCAACCTGCTGCGGCGTGTCTTCGGCACCGCGAACCCGGCCTTCCGCTACGGCGGCGATGAGTTTGTCGTACTGATGCCCGGCGTTGAAAAAGAACGCGCCGTCACACTGGCCCGCACTATCTATGACACGTTGGGCGAGTCCCGCTTCCTGACCGGCGAAGGCCTTTCACTGCGCGTGCAGGGAAGTCTTGGCCTGGCCACCTTCCCCGAGGACGGCGACACCGTGCACTCCATCATCCGTGCGGCCGACACCATGATGTACGAGGTGAAGAACACTACTCGTAACAATCTTGCTGTGGTGGGCATGGGCCTGCTCTACGATCGCCCGATGCAGACCCCCGAACAACGCGAAGCGCGGGGAACGGCGATTGGGCAGTCGATGGTTACATAGCTAGTTGCTGGTTCCTAGTTGAGGCAGAGCCTCGTTTGTGTGACGTGTAGCCTAGCAGAGAAACTTGCTCTTCCTCATGAGGAATCCCGACGCTCCAGACCAACTAGCAACCAGGAACCAGCAACTAGCAACTGCGCAGCAAACGGCTGCGCTCATCACCGACTTCTTTCAGGCCTATCCCCACGCGGCCATCCTCGAGCACGGGGCGCTGCTTTTCGATATGCGCTCGGCGCAGTGGAGTTTGAATACCGATCACAATCGCTGCACGCTTCATCTTTGGAGTGAGGAGCGGAATCTTACGCGGCGTGTCTTGTCTGCGGAGGCTCGCAGCAGCGGCTTGCGGTTGAGCGTGCAGCGGTTTGGCCAGCCGAAACCTACGACGCTGGATCTGGTCTCGAAGCAGGAGCGGCGGCTGCCTTCGACTCGTGATGCTGCTCGCAGGCAGTATCTGCGAACGCTGGAGCGTGTGCTTGTCCGGAACTATCCGGAGTGGAAGCCGGCGGGTTTCAGTACTGCCATGGATCTGGAGCGCAGTTTTGGACCGGCGTATGCGCGGGGTGTGATCACGCGTGGGCAGCAGGCGTGGGCGGTGCTTGGGGTTGGGCCGGAGGAGTCGGCGCAGACCGTCGATGGTGTGCTCACACTGGGCATTTTGTGGCTGCAGCTCTGCCGCGAGCGGGCGATGGGGAAGCATCTCTTTGCGGGACTACGCATCGTTGTTCCAGCAGGCACGGCGGCGCTGACGCTGGCGCGCATGGCGTGGCTGAATCCGCGGATTGCGCAGTGGGAGCTGTATGAGCTTGATCCTCGAGCGGAAGAGCTGACGCAACGCGAGCCTGCGGATCATGGCAATCTGAAGACACGGCTGATCCATGCTCCGAATCCGGATACTACGCGTTTTGATGTTGCGATCGCGAAGGTGATGGAGCTGGTTCCGGCTGCGTCGCGTGGGCTTGTGGAGCAGCGGCTGCGGTCTGCGACGGAGCTGGCGTTTCTGCTGCATGGGCTGGAGTTCGCCCGTATTGTGTTGCGGAGCGCAGCGAACTCCTTTGCGCACACGCTGGAGATCACGGTGGGCGCGGGTGCGAATGAGACCTTGCTCAATGACGCGGACCGCGATGCGCTTCGTGCGTTGGTCAGCGAGCTCTTTCAGCGACGCCGGCCTGAGGGCGACAGCAACGATCCGCTCTTCAGGATGCAACCGGAACGCTGGATGGAGTCGCGTTTGAGAACCAGCCTGCCGGAGATGGATGAAGCTCTGCGGGCAGCGCCTGTCTATACGCAGGTGCCGGCTTTTGCCGCTACGGATCGCGGCATGCTCGATCTGCTCGGGGTCACCAACGGCGGGCGGCTTGCCGTGCTGGAGCTGAAGGCGGATGAGGATCTCCATCTTGCGTTGCAGGCGCTTGATTACTGGATCCGAGTGCGTTGGCATGCGAGGCTTGCTCCGCATGAGACGGTGAATCCGCTGCAGCAGCATGGATATTTTCCCGGCATTGGGCTCTCGCAGGATGTTCCGCTGATGTACCTGGTGGCTCCGGCGCTGAGAATTCATCCCGCGACGGAGGTGGTGTTGCGGCATTTGAAGCCGGAGGTGGAGTGGCATTTGATTGCTCTTGATGAGCATTGGCGGACGGAGATTCGGGTGACGTTTCGGAAGCATTCGCCGAAGGTGTAAGAGCAGATCCCTAGGGGATGACAAACAAAAAACATTCGCGCTTCCGCGCGAACTTCCCACATAAGCTTGCACCCCAGCGAACAAAGTTCGTCGGGGACCCCGCGGCGCGTATGTGGGGCACCCTGTCGTGCCCCACCAAAGGCCCGTGACTCACCATTCAACAATTCAACCATTCAACTATCGGGGCCGAAGGCCCCGCCGATCTAGAATTCCTCCATGCATCTTCGCTGCGCTCTGGCGCTCCTCGCCCTTCCTCTCGCCGCCCTGGCCGCTGATAAAAAGACCGTCGCAAAGACTCCGGAGGCGCCGTCTGCGCCGATCCGGCTTTCGGTTGATCTGACGGACTCTTATCGTCATCTCGTGCATGGCACGGAGATTATTCCCGTCGTCGCTGGACAACTTACGCTTGAGTATCCGGAGTGGATTCCCGGCACGCATATGCCTGCGGGGCCGATTGCGCAGTTTGCCGGTATCTTCTTTACCGCGAATGGCAAGCCGCTGGGATGGCGTCGTGATGATGTCGATATGTACGCCTTCCACCTGGAGATTCCTGCAGGTGTCAGTGAGATTGAAGCGAAGTTCGACTATCTGGATTCCACCGATCAGCGGTCCTTTACCAGTAACAACCTTGCGGTGCTGGAGTGGAACTCGGCTGTGCTGTATCCGGCGAAGATTCCTGTAGCGAAGATCAAGGTGACTCCGTCGATCACGCTGCCTGCGGGCTGGCATGGTGGTGGAGCTCTTGTGCCCACAAACACCAACGGCAACACCACTACGTTTGAGACCACCGATGTAGAGACGCTGGTCGACTCGCCTTATATCGCCGGCAAGTACTTCCACGAGATTGCGCTCGCGCCGGAGTGCACGCCGAAGCACTTCCTTGATGTTGCTGCCGACACGGAAGAGGCTGCGAATCTGCCTAAGGCTACGATCGAGGCGGCCAGCAAGCTGGTGCGCGAGACTCGGCCTCTCTATAAGAGCTCGCATTATCGCGACTATCACTTCGTGCTTTCGCTGTCGGACAAGATTCGCGGTGAGGGGTTGGAGCATCATCAGTCGTCGGATAACGGCGTGGAGCTGGATGGCTATAGCAGCCCGGCGATGGCTGTGAGCAATGCAGATTTGCTGCCGCATGAGTTTACGCACTCGTGGAACGGCAAGTATCGCCGGCCGGCACGGCTGTATCAGCCTGACTACGCTACGCCGCAGCAGGGTGACCTGCTGTGGGTGTACGAGGGCATGACGCAGTACTGGGGCAATGTGCTGTCGGCGCGGGCGGGCTTCTGGACGGCGGAGAACTATCGCGATGCTCTGGCCTCGTCTGCTGCGTCGCTGGATACGCGGCCGGGGCGCCTGTGGCGTAATGCGGAGGACACGGCGATCGCGGCACAGTCGATCCGCGGCGGATCGCAGGCGTGGGTGAGCTGGCGGCGCTCGCAGGATTACTACCAGGAGGGTGAGCTGATCTGGCTGGATGCCGATACGACCATCCGCAAGCTGACCAACGATCAGAAGTCGCTGAATGACTTTGCGGCGCTCTTCCTCGGGGCGGGYGGCGATACGCCTGCGAAGGTGCTGCCGTATGAGTTCGACGAGCTGGTGAAGGATCTCAATCAGGTCGTCGMGTATGACTGGGCGAAGTTCCTGAAGGATCGCATTCTGTCGCACGGCCCCGGCGATCCGTCGATCGAAGGCCTGGCGCAGGCTGGCTACACGCTGGTCTACACGGACACGATGTCGTCTTATCAGCGCAGCGGCCTCGCCCGTCGCGGCACGGTGGATGCGCTGTACTCGCTGGGCTTCCGGGCGAATCGTGAGGGCGTGATCAGCGATGTCTATATGGACTCAGTCGCGTATAAGGCAGGGCTGGGACCGGGGATCAAGATTGTGGGTGTGAACAGCACGGCGTTCTCCGGCGATGCGCTGTATGGAGCGATCAAGGCGGCGAAGGGGACGGATAAGACGATCGATCTGCTGGTGGCGATCGGGAATGATCTGAAGACGATCTCGCTGAATTATCACGATGGGGAGAAGTATCCGCATCTGGTGCGGGCGGAGGGATCGCCGGCGTATCTGGACGAGATCATCAAGCCGATGGTGAATTAACGGTCTGGGTGTATCGCGCTACGCGCGATCCGCTTTGCTTAAGGGCACGGCTTTCAGCCGTGCCGTACGAGGGTACAACAAGGCAAGCGGCTTCAGCCGCTGAGGTCACTGCATGGGCCTTGCGACTTTGCCCTCAGGGGCTGAAAGCCCCTTTCTTTTGGCTGTTGGTACGGGACGGCTGAAAGCCGTCCCCTTAAGCAAGACAATTCGCGCTCCCGCGCGAATACCCAGGTCCCTAAGGGGACCCGGGGCACCCAGTGTCGTGGCTCACTTGGGAACTTCACCACACTTCAGGCACTCGAAGGACTTCCCGATCCACTCGGCCCGTCCATCCTCGGTCACTACCCACTCCCGCGTCTGCCAGGGCGGATCGTGCCGCACATGCCGGGTATGACCGCATTCGAGATCGGCGACCCAATGCCCCTCATCATCCTGATGAAACCCGACAATCGCCCGATGCACGCCCATACGCTCCACCCCCAACTAGAGCATTTTCCCTGTTGCTGGGTATCCCGGAAGGAGGGTGCAGCGGCGTTTTCATTGCGGAAAGGCTCGGCCCGCAGTAAGATAGAACCGATGGCAAACACAGTTTTTTGCGCGAAGTACAAGCAGGAGATGGAGGGTCTTGATGAGCCTCCGTTCGATTCTGAACTGGGGCAGAAGGTCTACAAGACTGTCTCCAAGAAGGCCTGGAATGAGTGGCTTGAGCGCCAGAAGATGCTGCTGAACGAGTATCGGCTGCAGCCCTGGACGCCGCAGGCGCAGGAGTTCCTGGTCGAGCAGATGAACGACTTCTTCTACGGCTCGGGCGGCGAGCTGCCCAAGGAATACGTCGCTCCAGAGCACTAGGGGGAGGCCGCAAGGCCACCCTGCTATGGGTGTAGTAAACTTAAAAGACAGCGGGCAATAGCCCCAGCGCCGCCCGGCGCAACCCGCTGTTTACGTAAGAGTCGGGACGTGGCTCAGCCTGGTAGAGCGCACCCTTGGGGTGGGTGAGGTCGCTAGTTCGAATCTAGTCGTCCCGACCATTTCTTCTCCTCATTTACTTATTAACGCGAGCGGATACTTCATTCGCGTTCGTTCCCAACTTTGGAGTTTCGGGACGCGATTAATTTATTCACGGCGATAGTCAACTCATTTTCGTCTTGTAGGGCGAAGTTGAGCCGTTCAATAAAGGCGGACAGAACGACTCGTACGCTCTGGGCCAAGTCCAGACATGTCTCATCATCCTCAGCATGTAGACCCTTGCTGAGCGCTCCGTGCAATAACGTAAAAGGGTTACGACCGTTCAGTAGCAGGCTATCTGGCAGGGCATGATGTATCGATTTGACAGCTTTTTCAAACTGAGTTTCATCCTTCGCTGTCCGAAGCTCGCCTACCAGAATTTCGTGCTTCCCGAGGCGCTCGCATACCCTGATCACCTCGTCTAGCAAATCATTTTTGCGAAGTTCAACGATCCGACGATAGTAGCTGAAGGCCGCTATTCCAAGTGACTGTGATTCACAACGCCGGCCTTTTAGGAAAAGCTCTTTATCTCGCCCCAAAAGCCTCAAAAGGCGAGTTGGAGTAGGTGGACCAAATGGCGGCATCTCACCAAACTTGAACGCCTCAAGATCGTCGCCATTCTCATTAGTACTCAGGGATAGAGCGAAGGCCTTGTGGTCCATCGAACAATTCTTGCATGTGTAGTAAAGGAAGCGGTGAGCAGGTAACCGTGCGTGGAAATTTATTGTGTCTTCAGAAGAGGAAAAGTAGCGAGAACCATCGCAAAAGTCGCAATATATGTTGATTTCGGGGAGGTTCAGGTATGCCGTCCCTAACCTGCCGTCCTGTTGAACCGTCAGCCCGCGTGTCAAGATCTTAACGGTGGCGTAAGGCGGGGTAGAAGCAAGGAAACTTGCTAATTCGACAGCTTCGAGACGAGATTCAGGATTCGCCATCGCAATGAATTACACCTCGTCTTTTCTGAAAAGACAATAGTTCCGGCCTACGTCTACCGACCGTATAGTGGCATTACAGCTTTAGAAATTGACGCTTGTACAAGAATCCTATTAGGGGTTCTGTGCAGGCTGAATAAGATGTTTCTACTCGCCACTGGATAAAAGTTGAGAGCGACACATGAACGAGATGGAAGCGCAGAAAAATCTGAAGGAAAACAAAATAATACCCGAGGTGGTTTATCACTACACCTCGATGGATACGCTTCTTAAAATCGTAAGGCCTACGATCGGGTCAGGTGCAAAGCTTCCCGTTTTTCACGCAACCAGCGTGAATTATTTAAACGATATTACCGAACGAACATTCTTCTTAGAAGCCATCTCGGGCCGCCTACAACAGCCCGATGCGTGGGGAAAATTCAGCGTCAGCCAGTTTGAACTATCGAAATTTTTCGAAGAAATGGAAGAACCAAACGCAATGATCCGAGATCTGCCGTTTGTATCTTCTTTTTCAGGTAATAGAGATTCGCTGCCTCAATGGCGCGCCTATTGCTCCAACGGAAATGGAGTCGCCATTGGAATAAGAACAGAATCCCTCATCAATGCATTTGGGGGTGAGCAGAAGGGTGGGGGCGAGCATTGGCAATTGAGACCCGTTGTCTCATTCAAAAAGGTCAACTACCTGAGCAAGTCAGAAGCACCCTTGATAGATCAGATGCTATCTGACGCCATCGCTCAAGCAAAAGATGATAAGGCAGACGTAGAGCGCGAGCATGAGGGGTTTGAACTTCATTTGCCCGACAGCGTGTGGTGGCGAATCGCCGAATTGGCGTCTTACACAAAAGATATTTCGTTCGCGACCGAGGAAGAGTTCCGTCTCATTCTGACGAATCCTTACATAGGCGGTCGCATTCATTTCAAGCCATCCCGATTCACGCTTATCCCTTATGCAGAGGTAAATCTTCCCCACCCGACAGCTTCACTTCATTCCGGTTTGAATGCTGTCGGACGCCTAAAGAATCCGTATTTCATACATGAGATAGTTGTAGGCCCCTCGCCGCATTCAGATCTGTCAACAAATGCTCTGAATGAATTTTTTGGGCAATGCGATCTTGATATTGATATTCAACGGTCAGAGATTCCCTATCGGGACACAATCTAAGATTCCGAATATTCGGAACCAACTTCTTGCAGGATGACCATCAACATCGTCAAAGCACCGAGCACCGGCACCATCATTCCCCACCGCAGTGAATGACTGAAGGCTGAGACTTGGCCGGTTAGCCATGGCAGGGCGGAGGAGGCTGCTCCTGCCAGGAAGAAGATGGTGTTGTTCTGGCGGCGGTCCAGGACCTTTGAGAGCAGGGCTGGGTAGAGAGGGCCGAGGCCGAAGCCGGTGCAGAAGGCGCAGGTTAGCATCCAGGCGCTTTGCAGGKGTAGCAGCAGGCCTCCGGTGCCGGCGAGGACCAGGAGGGGTAGCCAGCGCCAGCGGGTTTCGAGGTAACGGTCTGCGCCGGGGAGGAAGGCCATGGCGCGGCTTAGTAGTAGTCCGGCCCAGAAGCATGAGGGGGCGGCGATCGTGATGGCCAGGCGCATGGCGTAGCGGTCGGCGTAGGTGGAGAGCCAGCCTGAGCAGGCGGCTTCGATGCCGGGGGCGAGGATGGTGGCGATGATCAGTGCCGTGGGGACTCCGCGGAGGCCTTGCAGCAGCGATGCGTTCGCGTCCAGCCTGGGCGCAGTGAGTTGGGATGTGCTGCTGCCGGTCATCAGCCAGGTGCCTGCTGCGTAGATGGCCCAGAAGATGGCGAAGGCCAGCAGGACGGTGCGGGGGCTGCCGGTGCGGAGTGCCTGGGTGACTACCGTGGGGGCCAGGAGTGCTCCTACGGCCCAGACGAAGTTCAGACGTACCAGTGCCACCGCGGAGGCTTGTTGTTGTTTGAAGAGGATGCTGGTCGAGGTCATGACGGTGCCGAGGCCTATGCCCCAGAGCAGTGCGGGGAGTTGCGGCCAGGTTGTTGTCGATGCCCATAGTGCTGCCGCCACGCATAACAGCAATGAGTAGGTGGCGATCAGACGTTGCAGCGTGCCGCGGACTAAGAGCGCTCCGAGGGATGAGCCGAAGTAGACGCAGAAGAGCATGGCGCCTGCTCCGCGGTCGGTGAGATGCCAGGCGTGTGTGATGGCGGGCAGCATGGCGCCGGGCATGATGAGGCTTACGCCGGTTGCCCAGAAGCCGAGATAGGTCCAGAGTTTGTTGCGGAGTGTCACCTGGGGAAGTGTATGCGG
>NZ_JBFRCY010000320.1:0-6351 GCF_052113305.1 Terriglobus sp. YAF25 | reverse complement strand
GCCAAGTTCGTGTTCCAGCGGAGCCTGGTGGGTTGAGGTAGCGAAGTGCTGGTTCCCCCGGCCGCCGCGGCCGCCGCGGGCGATGCAGATGGTCTCATTCACGTGGGTGAAGTCGTGGACCAGGGCACCGGTCTCTTCGTCGTAGACCTGGGTTCCGATGGGGACCTTCAGTGTAACGGGCTTACCGGCGGCGCCGGAGCAGTTGGAGCCCTCGCCGTGGGTGCCGCGGCCGGCTTTGTACTCGGGGTTGAAGCGGAAGTGCACCAGCGTGTTGTGGCTGGCGGAGCTGGTCATATAGACATCGCCGCCATGACCGCCGTCACCGCCTGACGGGCCTCCCCGGGGGACGAACTTCTCGCGGCGGAAGGCCATGCAGCCATTGCCTCCATCGCCTGCTTTTACCCGGATTTTCGCCTCATCAATAAACATTCAGACTGCGTTTTCCTCAACTTCCTCGACTTACTTAGTGTACCGAAGGTTCACTCGCATGAAAAACGCTCACAATTACTGTTTACAACCCGTTCATGGTGGTGTGCCATGGTAGAAGTAGTGCCCTTTTCCTGAAAGTTGTGTAAGTGGCTCCCAACCGGAACGATGGTTGGCGTTTTGATGTTTTTTGGAGGCAGGATGAGTAAATTAAGAGGCTTTCTTAGCTTGGCCGGTGCGGCCATCCTTGGTGTGAGTCTAAACGCGGTGGCGCAGTCCACCACGCAGGGTGCGATTGCCGGCACCGTGTTCGACACGACGGACGCGGTCGTCAGCAACGCGAAGATTACGATCCATAACGACGGAACCAACCAGGACGTTGTCCTCACCAGCGCGTCGGGCGGCGAGTACAAAGCTCCGCTCCTGCCCCCTGGAACCTATACCGTAACTGTAGATGTGAGCGGCTTTGCAACCTCCAAGACGACGCAGGTTGTCGTTCAGGTAGGTCAGGTCACCACGCTGAATCCGCACCTGAGCGCCGGTAAGACCGAGCAGACGGTTGAGGTAACGGCCGACATTCCGGCCATCGACTTCGCTTCGGCCACCTTCGGCGGCCACCTCAGCAACACGTTACAAAGTCCGGCACCAACAACCTGCACGGTGAGGTTTACTTCTATCACCGCAACGACATGACCAGCTCGAAGAACGAGAAGACGCTGCTCGCCACATTGAACCCTGCGACCAATACGTACACGCCGCAGGTCATCCGTCCGAAGGACAAGCGCAACCAGTACGGCTTCGGCGTCGGCGGACCGCTGATCAAGGACAAGCTGTTCTGGTTCTACGCCTTCGACATCTTCCACCGGAACTTCCCTGGTATCGCCGTTTCAGGCGCCCCTAACACTTTCTATTCGCAGATCGCTGGTCCTTGCCAGACGCCGGGGCTGCAAGCGGCAACCGGCACCACCGTGGCGCAGTGCTAGACCAACGAGCTGCGTTACCAGTATGCCCGCGAGCTCAACTGGGAAGGCCAGCAGCCGTACACCGACTACACCAAGAATCATCTCGTGGGAACGAATGGCGTGACCACCTACGCCTCCATCGCTGTCGCGACCGGCGGCTTCAACCTGGGTTCGCCCTACTACAGCTACCGCGTAGCCTATCCTGACGAGCGCAAGTGGCAGATCGGCGATACCGCTTCCTATCAGTTCGGCAAACATAGTCYGCGCTTCGGTGTGGACTTCGTTCACAACTACGACATCCAGAACAACCTCTTCCAGAGCAACGGCTCCTATAGCTATGCGAGCGTCGGTCTGTACTTGGCCGACATCCTGAAGCCGTCGGGCGCCTGCGCCCCGCTCACCGCATCCGGAACTCCCACCTTGAGCGCGACCGGCAACGCTGGTTGCCATAGCGGTCTGACCCAGGGCTTCGGTCCTCAGGTGTTCGATCTCGCCACGCTGGACTCGGCCTTCTTTGTGCAGGACGACTGGAAGCTCACACCGAGCCTGACGGTAAACATCGGCGCTCGTTATGACTACGAGTCCTATCCTGGCCCGTTYACTGCGGCACTGAACTCCGCTGTTCCGCAGGAAGCAAACCACCCTTCGGATAAGAACAATATCTCTCCACGTATCGGTTTCGCGTGGGATCCGTTCGGCAAGGGCAAAGCGGTCATCCGCGGCGGATACGGTATCTACTATGGCCGCATCATCAACGCCTCTCTCATGAGTGCCTACACCACCACCGGTGGCGCGGGCGGCCAGTTGCAGTTGACGGCATACAACGGAACTAATCTCGGTACAACCGCAGCTCCGCAGAACATCAAGTTCCCGCAGACCCTCAGCGCCCGTCCTGCCGGTGGTAACTTCGGCGTCCTTTACCTGGACAAGAACCTGCAGAACCCGTATACGCACCAGTTTGATCTGACGGTGCAGCAGGATCTCGGATGGCGCAATGTGCTGTCAGTCTCCTATATCGGATCGCTCAGCCGCGAGCTGCCGAACTTCCTGAACCTTAACCTCGACCCGACCAAGACCTACAACGCGACCTACACGCTGAAGGATAACTCGCTGGCTCCTGGAAACTGTTTGGTGGCGGCCTGCGGAACGACCTTCACTCAGAAGGTCTATTCAGCGCGTTCTACGGTAAGCGGATCGAACACGCTGAACCCGGCGTACAACCAGATCACTCCGCTCATCAGCAACGTCAACGCGAGCTATCACGCTCTGACGGTGGATATCACTAACCGTCAGTCGAAGTTGATCTCGTACGACGTGAACTACACCTGGGCACACGCTCTCGACTATGCTCCGAGCGCGTCGACGAGCCTCAGCCCAGGCAATAACTGGATCGATCCGTACAATGCTCGCGCGAACTACGGAAACTCCAACATCAACGTTCCCCACCGTCTTGTCGGCTGGGCTAACTTCAATATTCCAGGCCGCAAGGGAGACACGGGTCTTGGCTACCTGACCAACGGCTGGTCGATCAAGCCGCTGGTTCAGATCCAGAAGGGTCTGCCCTACTCTGTGGGCACCAGCTCCGGTTCGCCGAGCAACCAGACCGGTTGCACGGACTGCTTGCAGCCCTATTCGTCGGGCGTTGCCGGCACAGGCGTCAGCTCATTCATCCCGTTCTTCGGCCGTAACCAGCTCTTTGCGCCGAGAAACATCGTGATCGATACCCGTCTGCAGAAGGACTTCCGTGTCCGCGAGGGCATGAGTTTCCAACTCATGGCGGAGGCCTTCAACCTCGCGAACCACCGCAACATCACCGCTGTAAACACCGGTGCGTTCTCGATTGGCCCGGGTAACGTTCTGACGGCAACCAATGGCAGCTTCGGTCTCTCAACCACTTCGGGTGTCAACGGCAACTACGCTTACCAGGTGCGCCAGTTCCAGTTCTCTGGCCGCATCGTGTTCTAAGCGATAACGAACAACAGCAAGGGCGGTGGCTTCGGCCACCGCCCTTTTCTTTGCTCGTAACAATCTGAAGACTAGGCCTGCTCGCGTTCCAGATAGGCGATGAGCTGTCCGAAGGTTCCACCCCAGCCCTGCTCCATGCTCTGGAAGAAGCCTGCGAAGGTCTGCTGCTGGACAGGGTTGGCATACATGGCCCGCGAGCGAAGCGTGACCAAAGTCTTTCCGTCGCGCTCTTCGAAGGTCGTGGTGGAGAGCATCTCGACGGGGAAGTCCTTCACCATCGGTGGCGCGATGGGCTGCTCGTTCTCATCGAGGAATGAGGTCACCAGGACAATACGCGAGAAGGGTGTGAGGTCCCGGAAGGTCCAGCGGCCCCACATGGTGTTGCCGTCAGGAAGCTGCATGCCGTAGACAAAGTGGCCGCCCTCGCGGATGTCTGCGCGTTTGACGATGAGCTTCGTGCCGACGGGGCCAAACCACTTCTCCAGTCGTTCAGGTTCGGTCCATGAGCGATAGACGAGCTCCTGCGGAGCATTGAGCTCCCGCGTCAGAACGAACTCTTCGCCGGTGTAGGTGGAGAGTACCTCCTCGAAGCGGGCCAACGTATCCTGCAGCCCTTCTACAGCGCCGCGCTCGGCCACGGCATTCCGCAGGCGGACATCGAGGAAGTCCAGCACGAAGAGGACCTCGGTCTCCTGCGCGCTCTTCTCGGTAAAGGTGATCGTCGCCCGGAAGAGCGGGTCATTGATGTGCTCATACACGAGCTTTTCAGGAGCATCGACGATCTCGTAGCGGACTTCGTTCGGGTACTCGGTTCCGTCAGGCCCGGTCATGGTGTGTGTCCAGAGACCTCCGGGACGGACGTCCATCAGCGTGGTGTGAGTGCGGAAGCCGCGCGGCCCCCACCAATGACTAATGTGTTCGGCTTCGGTGAACATGCGGAAGACAAGTTCGCGCGGCGCACGGAGTACGCGGCTTTCGACAATCTGATTTTCTTGAGCGACGAGGGGCATGGCTGCAACTCTCCTTTATTCACGAACTAGTGTTTGTGTTTTTTCTTGTGCTTCTTTTTCTTCTTGCCGGCGTGTTCTTCGGCCTGAACCTCGGCCAGGTAGGCCTCAAGGCGGTCAAAGCTCTCAGCCCAGAACCGGCGATACTCCTCCACCCAGCCGGCGATCTCTTTGAGCGGAGCAGCTTCCAGACGGCAGGGGCGAAACTGCGCCGAGCGCGTACGGGAGATCAGCCCGGCATTCTCCAGCACCTTGAGGTGTTTGGTAATCGCGGGCATGGAGATGGAGAAGGGTTCGGCGAGCTCAGAGACCGAGGCTTCGCCGCTTGCAAGTTTTGCCAGAATGGCCCGCCGCGTTGGGTCGGCCARCGCGGCGAAGGTGGTGCTGAGATGATCGTCCATATTTCACCACTTGGTTATTTAGCTAATTGGTTAATTACAGAATATGGAGAGAGTTTGTCAAGAGTGCTGGCAAATCAACCTGCGCGAATGGTCCCAGCCAGTTTCTGTTTGGCTGAGTAGCTGGAAGGGGAGAAATCTGCTTTTCCTGTCGCCTTGACTGAAGAGTTATAGAGCGGACCTTCAGCCCTTTGATCGCTCAACTACCCGAGACCTGGGGCGTTGCCCCAGGCTGATATAGAACGCGCCTTCAGCGCTTCCTCGCTAGGACCTCAAATTTTCAATAAACCCAGAAACGGATTTAAGATGGCCTCGATTTTTTATGAGCGGTAGGTCGAAAACAACTCGGTCGTGAAGTAGCGCTCCATGCGGTCTGGGAAGACGGTGACGATGGGGCCTTCGATCCGCTTCGCTGCTTCGATCGCGGCGCAGAAGTTGAGGCCCGAGCTGGGGCCCACGGGGAATCCCTTAGCAATGATCTTGCGGGTGGCGGCGATAGCTTCGTCGTCCTCCACCTCGATGGTAAGAAGCCCGGGAAGCCGATCTTCGCGGAAGATCTTACTGAGGCGGTCGACGACGCCGGGAATACGGGCCGAGAAGCTGCAGCACTCAACATCACCGAAGCTGGTGCGGTTAATTGGTCGCGCGACCACAGGGATGACGTTACAGCCGGAGTCACGCAGCCCCTCATAGAGACCGACCAGGGTTCCACCGGTGCCGACGCCGCTGACCACCGCCGCTACCGATCCGCCGGGAATCTGGTTGATGACCTCGTGCGCAGTGCCGACCCGATGCGCACGGGCGTTATCTTCGTTTTCAAACTGTAGCGGAAGGAAAGCTCCTTCTTCGCGGCCAAGGCGCTGCACCTCGCGCAGAGCGCCGAAGATGCCCTCTTCTTTCGGCGTAAGGATGATCTCGCCGCCGTAGCCGCGGATCATCATCGCACGCTCTGCCGAAACACCCTCCGGCATGACAGCGATGAAGCGAAATCCCATCTGCGCGGAGACCAGCGCCATGGCGATGGAAGTAGAGCCGGAACTCGCCTCGGCGATGAGGTCGCCCTCTTTGATGCGGCCTTCGCGGTAAGCCTTCTCCAGAATGAAGCGGGCGATGCGGTCTTTGGTCGATCCCGACGGATTCAGAAACTCAAGCTTGCACCAGATAGGCGGATGATCGTCCAGGGTAATGGGAACAAGCGGAGTGATGAGCGATCGGCCGGGATACATGGATACCAGTCTACTGAGAGAAGCGAATTGAATGATTGGATGAGTGAATCATTGAATCATGATCGGACTTGGTCGATCCGTTTTGTTTGTCATTTCGTAGCGTAAGCGGAGAAATCTGCTTCTCTATCGATATCGATATCTTCTCGACGCTAAAGCCAAAAGCGGTTCGCGCATAGCGCGAATACCCAGGTCCCTTTAGGGACCCGGGGCACCCGTTCCTAGGGTGTATCGACAAATTGCTGGAGGTGTAACCACGAGCATGCGAGGGCGACGGTAGCAGCGAAGCAAGCAGCGTATTTGCAGTATCTTGTGGCGAACCTTCTGAACTGTTTGAGTCTGTTGAAGCATCGTTCGATGCGGTTTCTGA
>NZ_JBFRCY010000319.1:0-7243 GCF_052113305.1 Terriglobus sp. YAF25 | reverse complement strand
CGGCCGAACTTCTCTTCGTACTGCTGGTTGGCTTCGGCCAGCTCCTGCTTCAGACGCTCGTCATCAGTAAGCGTCTGCTCCTGCGAAGACCATGCCAGCGATCTCTCCGTCGCCTCTTTAGCGGCATGACGTTGGCCGATGCGTGGATGCGAGTCGAAGGCCTGCTGCCTGGCATCGGCGCCAAGGTGATACCAGATGTGGTCAGCGATCTCGGAGAGCGTCTGCTCATTCGGATAAGGACGGTGCGAGACCATCTGCTCAGCCCATTCGTGCGAGCCATTGGCGGGCAGGATTTCAGCCTTGGCCTGGTCGGCGGGCAACGTGTTCCAGTGATTAAGAACAGGATTCATCGGTGGGTGTCATTGTCTCAAAAGATAGTTGCTGAGCGAGAGGTGTGGGTGGGAGTTAAAAGTTGAAAGTTAAAAGTTGAAGCGTTAAGGCCGTGGCAAGAAAGAACTGGATGCCCCAGGTCCC
The DNA here is from genome assembly GCF_052113305.1 of Terriglobus sp. YAF25. Lineage (NCBI taxonomy): Bacteria > Pseudomonadati > Acidobacteriota > Terriglobia > Terriglobales > Acidobacteriaceae > Terriglobus > Terriglobus sp. YAF25. The sequence continues at coordinate 6,769 of NZ_JBFRCY010000319.1, read as the reverse complement.
TCGGGGGACCTGGGTATTCGCGCTCCGCGCGACCGTCTTTAAATTTGTCATCCTGACAAGCGGTGGACTCACCTATACCGACAAATCCCGTCCTCGTGCAGCAAACGAAAACTCGTTTTCCGCAAACACAGGCTCCCCACGCAGATACGTCGCAATCACCTCACCCGTCAAGGTACGTCCCAGATAGGGCGAGATGGGATGACGATAGTGCAGCCTGCTCTCCGTCACGGTCCACATGCTCTCCGGCGCAAAGACCGTGAAGTTCGCCGGCCGGTCCACGGCCAGCTCTCCATGCGTCGTGCTCAAACCTGCAAGCTCCGCCGGAGCGACCGCAAACCACCGTGCAAAGTCCTGAAGGGTGAAGCCTCGCTTATGAGCTTCAGTCCAGATAACAGGAACCGCCGTGGAGAGCGATGCGATGCCACCCCAGGCCTTATCGAACGGCCCGGCGGGCTTCATCTCCGGCGGACACGGCGAATGGTCGGTGGCGATCAGGTCGATGACGCCATCGCGCAGCGCCTGCCATAGCCCCTCCTGGTTCGCTTTGCTGCGGATCGGAGGCGCGCACTTGAACTGGGTGGCTCCATCGGCAATCTCTTCCGCGCTGATGCAGAGATAGTGCGGGCAGGTCTCCACCGTGATCGGCAGACCTTCGGCTTTGGCTGCGGCAAGCATAGGCACGGCCTGTGCGGTTGCGAGGTGGACGATATGCAGCCGGAAGCGGAACTCTCGCACCAGCTCGATCAACGCGCGGATGGCGGAGAGCTCTGCCTCATCCGGCCGCGAGGCAAGATAGGTTGCATACTTCGACCAGTCAGCCTCCTCCGCATACAGAGTTTTACTCGCTTCTATGACCGGACCCTCCAGCTCGGCATGCACGAGCAGCGGCTTGCCCAGGCGCGCAAGTGTCGGTGCAGCGCGGCGAAGCTGCGCCAGCGAAAGGTGGGTAAGACCTTCGCAACCAGGATAGATAAGGAAGCACTTGAAGCCCGCGGCGCCGGCCTCAACCAGCGGCTCCAGGTCATCGAGATTTGAGGTGGAGTCGTCTCCCGGGCCGACCAGGCCTCCCCAGGGAAGCCAGTCGATGTAGGCCAATCCCCGCGCCGCGATGCGCTTCTGTTCCAGGGCCTCGACGGAGGTGGTCTCCGGCAGACAGTTCAGCGGCATATCGACAATCGTGACAAAGCCGCCCGCGGCCGCGGCGCGTGTCGCGGTCTCAAAGCCCTCCCATTCGGTACGCCCCGGCTCATTGATATGCGTATGCACATCGATCAGGCCGGGAAGAAGGGCATGGTTGCCGAAGTCGACGACCTCAATTCCCGTCGGAACAGCATCGTGGGCGACGATCTGCGTGATGACGCCATCGTCCACGATCAGCGCGACCCGCTGCATCAGCGCTGCCGGCTGTGGCTGAGGTGGGAGTAGGACGCGGTTCGATCGGAAGGCCTGTGCCATAATCAAATTATGCCGTGATTTTGCGCGTCAATCGCGCATTTTCAAGCATTTGTAAATGACATGAACGGTCACGAAAGATTCATGCAACGCGCGATCGCGCTGGCAACCGAGAACGTTCGCACCGGGCGCGGTGGTCCATTCGGATGCGTCGTGGTGAAGGACGGTGAGATCGTCGCCGAGGGCATGAACCTCGTCACCAGCACCAACGATCCGACGGCCCACGGCGAGGTAGTGGCCATTCGCCGAGCCTGCGAGAAGCTGGGAACATTTTCGCTCGAAGGCTGCGAGGTCTACACCAGTTGCGAGCCCTGCCCCATGTGCCTGGCGGCGTTGTACTGGTCGCGATGCGCGGTGATCTATTACGGCAATACCGCAGCCGACGCGGCCGCAGTCGGATTTGACGACAGCTTCCTGTACGACGRGGTGAAGAAGCCGCTCGAACAGCGCGCTATCCCCATCCGGCAGCTGCTGCACGATGAGGCGCTCGAAAGCTTCCGCGCCTGGACCGCAAGCGAAAAGAAGATCGACTACTAGCGAGAGAGAGTATGGCGAAGACGAAGGTAGCAATTCTGGGATTCGGTACGGTGGGCGGCGGTGTAGCCGATGTGCTGGCGGCGCGGCGGTTCGCGGACATTGAAGTCACGCACGTCTATAACCGTGACTACACGCGTAAACTCTCGCGTCCGCAGGCGAAGAAGCTGCCCAAGACCGTGATCTGGACCGACGACATCAACGTCATCCTGAAGAGCGATGTCGACGTCGTCGTCGAGCTGATCGGCGGTCTTGAATCGATTGAAGGCTGGCTGAAGAAGGCCATCGCTGCCGGTAAGAGCGTGGTGACGGCCAACAAGCAGTTGATCGCCTATCGCGGCGCCGGGCTGGAGAAGCTGGCGGCGAAGAAGGGCGTCTCGCTGTTGTACGGAGCTGCTGTCGCTGGTGGTGTGCCGGTTATCCCCGGCGCGCTGCAGGGTATCGGCGGTGATGAGATTGTCCGAATCAGCGGTATTGTGAACGGCACCTGCAACTTCATCCTGAGCCATATGGAGCAGGGTGCGGAGTACGCCGAGGTGCTGGCCCAGGCGCAGAAGCTTGGCTACGCCGAGGCGAATCCTTCCGCGGATGTAGACGGCTACGATGCCCGCGCCAAGCTCTGCATTCTGTCGCGCGTTGCGATGCACGCCGAGCTGAATCCCGATGAGGTACCGACACAGTCCATCAGCAAGGTATCGGCGGTCGACTTTCACTATGCGAAAGAACTTGGCTGCACCATCCGCCAGGTAAGCCGCGCCCAGGTCCAGGATGGCGTGGTGCATGCGCGTGTAGGTCCGATGGTGGTTCCGACCGAGTCGCCGATTGCGTGGAGCCACGGCACCCAAAACATGGTGGTGACCAGCGGCCGCTTCGGCGGCGATGTGGTCTTCAGCGGCCACGGCGCCGGAGCGCACCCAACGGCGGTCGCCGTCGTCAGCGATCTGCTTGCCGTTGCCCAACAGTGCGGTGTGGTGCATCAACCGGTGCGTAAGCGTGCTGTGGTGGGCGAGTTCCTCGCTCCACACTATCTGCGCTTTGTGGTGAGCGACAAGCCGGGAATCGTCTCCGCCATCGCCGGAGCCTTGGCCAAGGTCGGAGCGAACATCGACTCCATCCTGCAGCGCCCGGGGTATCCGAAAGACCGTCTGCCCTTCGTCGTAACCACTGAGCCCTGCCTGACCTCTGTCGTTGAGAGAGCACTACGCTCCATCGCGAAGATGGACTGCATGCTGGAAAAGCCGCTCTGCCTGCAGATGCTTCGCATCGAAGACAAGGCAGAAGACTAGAGAGATAGCCATACGTTGGGTGCCCCAGGTCCCTCGGGGACCTGGGTATTCGCGCGATGCGCGAACGGTCTTGTGCTTGTCATCCTGAGCGTTCGGGGTCCCCGGCGAACTTGTTCATTGGGGTGAATTAGCGAAGGAACTGTTTGTCATTGATTCTTTCGCATGAGCGAAAGAATCAGTTCGCGCTACGCGCGAATGTCAACCATAAGGCGCAACAACGCCTGTCCAGCGGTCTGAGGATGTGGCTTTTCATGGACAACGTAGCTTGGAGGGAGCCATGAGAAGTTACAGACATCTGACCTACGAAGAGAGATGCCAGATCTGCGTTCTGTCGGAGGGGTCTGTGGGGACCGTTCAGCGATTATCAAATGTATCGTGTCTGATCTGATTTCCGTTCGAATCATAGACCGTACGCTCGATAGAGTCCGGGATTGGCGTTCCGTCTGAAAGTCTTGGGGGATTCTCGGCATACCTAGGGACAACTTTCACTGTGACAGAGCCGAGCTCATCGGCCAGGTTTAGCGTTTCCACCTCGGCTGCCCGCCAGCGGGAACCCGTACCCCGATTCAGTTCGGCCTTCATGGGGACAACGTTCGTGAATTGGTCCGCCACACGTTGCGGCGGGATACCCTGTGGCACATCTCCACGGTTGGTCAAGTGGTCCGCACCGGTGAATGTGTTTTCTTTAAATACCTCCCGCTGAGCCAGATGTCCTCGCTCATAGCCGGATCCTGTATAGGCACTGTCGCTCGATTGCGCGCCTTCGGTGCTGGAGTCTCTTGCAAAGGCTCTTTCTTCAGGTGCAGCCGTGCGTTCCCTTACACCTGCGTGCACTTCGTACGTGACGGAGTTCGGTCTTCCGGCGCCCTGGTTGTAATCGAGGTTGAAGTTGGAAGAGATCTCCGCTGCGTTCTTCTCGCCGAAGCGCATCCCCGTGCGCAGGCCAGTCCCACTGGAGTCGCCGGAGGGATTACCAAATTTCGGTTTCGGTGCTGGCACGATAGCTGACAAAGGCTTCCTACCCCTGTAGAACCTGGGCTTATTCGATGTAGCTGAAGCGCCGGCGTCCGTGTGGTTCGGGTTCGGCTTGCTGCGGCTCCGGTTCGGCGCTGTTGGGCCCAGGCTCGGCGCTGTTTGGCTCGGGCTCGGCGCTGTTCGGCTCGGGCTCGGCGCTGTTGGGCTCCGGCTCGGCGCTGCTGGGCTCGGATTCTGCGTCGTGGGGTTCCGGTTCAGCGTCGTGAGGCTCGGATTCCGCGTCATGTGGCTCCGATTCAGCGTCGTGTGGCTCCGATTCAGCGTCATGAGGCTCGGGTTCAGCGTCATGAGGCTCGGGTTCAGCGTCGTGAGGTTCCGGTTCGGAGTTGTGTGGCTCTGCCGGTTCCTCTGAGGCGCGAGGTTCAGCCGGCGGCTCTGCTGGAGGCTGGCCCTGGGGTTCCGCAGCTGCGGGCGCTGGGTTCTGTTCAGAACCGCCTGCCGTGGCCGGCGGCTCTCCGCCACCCTCCTGCGCCGGCGGTGCAACTGGTTCGGCTGCCACGGGAGCCTCCCGCGGCGGGGCGGTTTCAGCTGCCGCTGGGCCTTCACCCTTCGACGGCGGCGTAGCTTCTTTCGGTTCCGCAAGTCCAGATGGAGTACCCTCGCCGGAAGGCTTTCCGGCACCCGCTCCAGCCTCTGCCGCTGCCACACCTGCTCCACCGCCAAGTGCGCCGAAAGCCCCTTCTGCTACGCCGATCACGTTGGGAGTCTCGAAGGCTCCATCCACCACAGCGCTCCCTAGCTTTCGCTCTCCTTCCTGGCTGTCGGGGTGCATCATGTAGTAGTAGACGTCGTCGGCCGCCTTGCCCAGTGTGATGAAAGACTGCGCAAACCCAAGTAGAGTCTTGTCAGGACGAAACCCAAAAAGAGCCGCAGGGTCACTCGCGATTCCTTCGCCGCGTTTATAGAGGTTGTCCATAACGCCTCGGGCAAAGGGATGCTCGTCGGCTCTGGGAACCAGGAAATGGTCGATTGCCTGCAGAGTGGGCCCGAGCCCGCCAGAATCCACCGACTTGTCATGGTCCGGCTTCGCTTCGGGGCTTGCCGGCGCCTGGCTCGTGTCTGGAGCTTGAGTACCGGCACCGGGAACTGGAGGACCAGCATCGGGGCCCGGCGTGACCGAGGTGTGCTCGATATTGAAGCCTTCAGAGCCCCGGTACTCGTGAACGACGACTGTTCCGTCCGGACGTACCTCGACGTTCTGATAGTACGTTTCCCCGTTTTGCACGAAGGATTGTGAGGCCTGATAGTCGTAGGCGGAGCCGTCGGCGCGTTCATATTGTCCCCCTGGCCACACCCGGAACTCCGTCATCCCTGAGTTACCTGCCTCAGACTTTGCCGCCGCTCCGGATTCGTTACCACCGGCGCTCTGCGTTACTCCACCATCCGCCGATGCGCTCGAATTCGAGCTTCCGCCCGTCTCCGGGGTTTGTGTAGCGTTGGAGTCCGTGGTGCTGGCTGCTGCGGTGTCGAGCCGAGCGGAAGTATCGGCAACGGGCTCAGCCGATTTGCCGGGTTCGACCGTTGAAACGGCAGCGCTCTCAACCGCGTTGTTCGGGTCTCCTGGCTGGGGTTCGTCGAAGGAAGGCGGACCGAAGCTGGCCTCATGGAATGCGGTGAGGAAGTCGTCCACACGAACATCGGTGTACGTCGCTGTGGCGGTGTCCATGCCCAGGGTTAAGTCCGTTGGAGGCAGATCGAACGAAGGTGGCCCCATCGTTTTCTGGTCGAAATCCAATGGAACAGAGGCCACTGGTTCAAAGCTGAAGGTCTGACCGCCTGACTCAGCGTCGAACGGCGGCGGATCCGGCAGTGTCGTGCCCATATCCGGCGGACCATAGAAATCTGGAATGGGAGCGAGGCCGGAATCGAACGTGGCGCTGTTGTCGTAATCGGGCGGCGCAAAGCCGGGGTCGAACGGAAAGCTCGGGTCTGGACCTGGGGAGGAGAAGTTGTCCTGCGGGAAAGACATGCCTGGATCAGAGGACGAGAATCCCTGAGTCGAAGGGTCGAAGGGTGAAAACGTTCCGGCATCCGGAGCGGGCCCCTGCGTCGATGGATCGAAGTTTGGAAATGTCCCGTTATCCGGGAATGGTGCCTGAGTCGACGGGTCGAACGTAGAAAATGTTCCGCTATCCGGGAATGGTGCCTGCATGGATGGGTCAAACGTAGGAAATGCCGGGACCGATGCCTGCGTCGATGGGTCGAACGAAGGAACTTGGGTGTTTGCCTGAAAGGCAGACTGCGCGCTTGAATCGAACGCGGGGATATGGATGTCCGGCGGTGGAGTGTAGTTCGAGTTGAAGTCGCTCATCTGAAGTCCTCAACGGTGCGATGAAACGATGTGCGGACGGCATAGATGCTTTATCGAGGGAACATCTTCCGAATAGGGGCAGCCTGCCGATTGAACGCCGAGACCATCGCCACAACTATGCCTCCCCCCAGGATGATGACCAGCACGATGA
>NZ_JBFRCY010000318.1:0-12454 GCF_052113305.1 Terriglobus sp. YAF25 | reverse complement strand
CATGGCGGGACATCGATCCACTGCTGATGCAGGTGAATGTTCTCCGTTCCTGTGTGCGGGGCCGATTCGGCGATACCAAGACAGAGGCCAGCCGGAAACCCGTTCCACTTCATCCTTCCGTCATCGAATGCCTTGACGCCTGGAGGAAGGAGTCGCCGTACAACGGGGAGGATGACTTCCTCTTTCCATCCGTTCGGAATGAGGGCAAAACCCCTGTGACGCCCGACATGATCCTGAAGAAGATCATTCGCCCTGCACTCGTCCGGGCGAAGATCACTGGGAAGAGAATTGGATGGCACAGCTTCCGACACTCTCTGGCGACCAACCTGAGAGCGGCTGGAGCCGACCTGAAAACAGCCCAGGAACTCCTGCGTCACGCGAACTCGCGGATCACTCTCGACATCTACACGCGAGCGATCTCCGCAACTAAGCGTGAGGCCAACAATAAAGTCATGGAGATGGTGATTGAGGCCGGCAAAGGCCGTATTTCAGCACCCTCGCCAGCACCCTCGCAACGGGAGCCCTTGCGTCTTGAGGGCAGCAAAAAAGGTGCCGGAAACTCTCAGCACCCTTCAGCACCCTCGCGGGTCACAACTGATCTTGTCACTGTGCCATAAACCTTTTCTTTTCTTTGGTTTATGGCGGGGACGACGGGGCTCGAACCCGCGACCTCTGCCGTGACAGGGCAGCGCTCTAACCAACTGAGCTACGTCCCCAGCTTGCTTCAACTGCAAGTTGGATGGGATTCAGACTTGAGCATCATGCTGGCGCAGACAACTCTCATCCTAGTGGCCGGTTCTGAACTGGACTCCTTCAGGAGGGACCGTCATCAACCAACAACAAGATTGAGTGTAGCAGAAGATGGGCAGCTTGTGTCTATCTTCCGGCAAAGATTCAAGATCGCTGTGGAAAGAAGGACATAGGGGAATCTCACGCGGCCGGGGCAACGCTTCCGAGCCATGCCGAAAGCAGCAGAATGACCAGCATCAGCACGGCCTCTACACGCAGGGTTGCGCAGAGCCGGCGCATGGCTTGGTCCGTGGGCGGCTGCTGGAGGGTTCGCCGATTTATCGCTCCAAGAGCGAGCGCCGCGAAAACGAACAACAGCTTGACGCCGAGCAGTAACGCCCATCGCGTATGCAGGGCGCCCTGAATGTCTCCGTCGACTCCGAGCCAGGTGTTCCAGATACCGCTTAGCAAGATGAACACGATCGCTGTTGCTGATTGCATGGAGAGCCGCTCGCCGTTGGCATGCTGCAGCCTGGTATCGCGAAACGAAGCAAGAACTCTGGCCGACACGATGACGCCGCCCGCCCACACACTGGTGGCCACCAGATGGATCCACTGCGCCAGTTCGCGCAGCGAGTAATTTCCGTCCGAAGCCGCATGGCCGGACGCTGCTCGGAAGAAGGATAGTGCAAGCAGAGACACTCCAACCGATGTCAGCCGTAACCGTCGAGGAGAGGGAATCAGAGCAGCTGCAGCAGTCACCCCTGCAGCAATGGCCTGTGGCAGCAGAATCCATCCGGCGTGGGTCGCGAGCACATCGCGGAACTGGGGCGTGAGCTCGGCGAAGCTGGCAGCCCCCGTCATACCGGCCGTTAATACAACCAGTTGTACCGGTTGTACGGCTGCTATCAGCAAGGCAGCCAGTCCGATTAATAGAAAGAGCTTCCTGTCATACGTGGCAGGAAGCGTCTTCCAGGTAAATGCGGCGAGGGCCCCCAAGCTAAGGCTGAAGGACACATCGGCTGCTCCGTTTGCCAGCACATGCAGCGCCAGCAGTTGTCCTTCAGAAAGCACGTCTACTTCACCGTGAACTTGTACTCGCCTTGCATTTTATGTCCATCGGGAGCAACGGAGACCCAATGCACCAGGTAATCGCCGGGTGTCAGCTTGGGAACCGCAAGCGTCAGTGTCTTGGGATCTCCCGCAACACCTGCCGACTTCTCTGTACCGACCGTCGAGCCCTTGTCGTCCGTCAGCGCCAGCGAGCTAAATTTTGCTTCGACAGGCTCCGAGAAAGTAACAACGACCTTCGCAGGAGCGGGCCCCGCAGAGTCGGCAGCGGGCAGCATCACCTTAGGATGGGCATGGGCCATGGCCAGGGGGGCACAGGCTGTCACTGTCATTGCGAGACCGAGAACACATGTTTTCAGATTCACGACTAATTTCTCTCCTGTTAGCTGGCAAGCATAGTGAATTCGGCGATGTAGAGCTGGTTGCCCGCGCCGCGGAACTGTAGCCAGAGCTTATAGGTTCCGGCTTCCTTGATGGCGACGTGCAGCATGAGCTCTCCCGGAGATGAAGTGGAGTCCGGCATCTCCGGTGTCGGTTTAGACATATCCATGTCGCCGTCCATCGCCATTGGATGAACATGAACATAACTCAGATCCCGGTCACTCAGAAAGACCGCATGCGCCGGAACTCCGAGGTACGGGTGCAGGTCCTTTGCCGGCTTACCGTCTCTCAGGATCTCGACGTCGATCATCTCCATCCTTCCAGCATGCAGCCGGACCGTGGAAAGGTCCACCTCGTATGGGCCAACCTGGACTCCCATACCCGTCGAGGGAAGCTTGCGGGAGGCTGACGCTGTCTGGCCGATAGGCAGTTCAAACCGGAAGACCTGGTGATTCAGTTTATTGGGTTCTCCATCGGCATAGACGTGATAGAGCGCGGCACGCGGAAACTTCTGGGTGATCAGGAAGTGACCGGTAGGTGAGATCTGCGGATGAATATGCAGGAAGGTTTTGAAGTCGTCGCTGACAAGAACGACATGAAGCTTCTGCGTCATCTCCACCTGATATTGCTTGATTGGCGCCTGTGACTTCGGCAGTGTCATCCAGAAGTCGAGCTTCTGCTCAAGTGGGCTGCCGACAGAGGTCGCTTTCAGGTAGCCGTCCATCTGCGCGGCTTCGCCTTGCAGGGCCGACACGCCCTTCAGCGTCTCCGCTCGCGACGAAGCGGTACAAACTGCCAAGCCTAGAAGAAATGCAACAACAGTGACTCTCATACAAACCCCGGAAAGGATGAATGGATCGGCGACTTTCCTTGACACGATTTCTCCTCTGACCATAGGCTTGCTTCATCAAGAGACAGCTCTGCTACTGTTATTTTTCCATGCCATCTTTCCGTTCTCGCATGGCAGGCACAGGTGTCAGTCGTTCGGGTTTTTCAAGAAGAATCCCAGGCTTAGATAGCCGGATCAACACTTTAGAAGGCCGTAGTTCCGTCGTACACGCTCCAGAACGATAGAACGTTTTCCTCGTGGGTCTAGTGCAGGGCTTCCGCATCCTTTGGGCGTTTTCCGCAATGAAAACGCCTTTGTACGCTCTTCCGGGATACCCAGCAACGGGGAAAACGCTCTAAACGATTTTCACTTGCGTCGCCGCGAGGCAGGCGCACCTCTATTTGCTTTCAGGGAGTTTTCGAAGATCATGCGATCCAGGTTGATGGCTGTGTGTTTGATCGGTCTGCTTGCAGGACCGATAGCGTGCAACAAGAAAGAAACCAAGACGTCGTCGGCGACCGGCAAGCCAAAGCTGGGAATCAATCCGAATGGCACTAGTAACTCGGCGCCCGATGAGAGCAAAGCTCCGCCCGAGCTGAAGAAAGTATTCGACTATATCGACGCTCATATCGACGATCACGTCGAGAACCTGCAGAAATGGATTCAGCAGCCTTCCATCTCGAATTCCGGCGAAGGTATTCCGGAGTCTGCCGAAATGGTAAAGGGTTTCTTCGATAAGCTCGGCTGTCAGACGACCCGCGTGATCGATGTAGGCATCAGCCCGTGAACCTGATCTTTATCGCCGAGGGTGACGAAGAGCGCATGGATATCGGTCTGCGCAAATTCTTCCAGGATCACTCCGATCTGCTGAAGGAAGCGGACGCTCTGTATGCAGGCGGCCCCTCCGAGGGCTGTGTCTACGTCGAGCTCACTACCAGCGGCACCAAGTGGGGCCGTGGCCCGACAGTCAGCGATGTGCACGGCGTGATGAAGCGTACAACCGACTCACCGGCATGGCGCCATATTCATATGCTAGCTTCGCTCACCTCGCTTGATGGCAATACGCCCCTGATCCAGGGCTTCTTTGACAACATGGAGAAGCCGACTCCGGCACAGATGGATGAGCTCAAGAAGCGCGCCGCAAACATGAACCTGGAGCAGATGGCGAAGAACCAGGGGGTTGCCCGCTATATGTCCGACGATCCGGTCGAAGTTCTGAAGGATGGCCGCTTCGGCACCAGCTTCAACCTCGACGGTATCTGGGGCGGCAATATGTACGCGGGCGGTGCCGGCGCCATTCTGCCCAATAAGATCACCTCGAAGCATAACTTCCGTTATGTGCCGAAGATGAACGGCCCGGATCTGATCAAGAAGCTACGCGCCCAGCTGGATAAGAACGGCTACAAAGACGTAGAGATCAAACTGATCGGCGATGTGCCGTGGTCACGCGGATCGTCGCCTGACACCGATATCTCCAACGCGCATAAGAAGGCAGGAGAATTACTCGGCGTCACCGCCGATCGCAATGGCCCATTCATGATGGCATCGCACTATAACTTCCTGGGCGAAGACAAGCCCCTGGGTGTTTCGCAGGCGGAGGCGACCGGTGGCTACTGGCCGTCGTACCTCTTCGCCGACGGCGAGGTCGGTCAAAAGGTCGGCAGCATCTCCATTCCGATGGGCATGGGCGCTCGCGGTGGACAGGGCGGACGTGCTCACGCCGCCAACGAGTACTATGCGGTTGAAGGTTCCAAGTGGGATAACGGTATGGCTGGCGCCGAGAAACTGGTCGCCGCCAGCATTTACTACTACTCTCAGATCACGACGGTTCCACCGAAGCCAAAGACCTCTGCGGCCTCGAAGTAAGTCTCAACCAACGTAACGACCTCCAGCAGCGTCTTTCAGGGCGCTGCTGGAGGCCCATACACAGAAAGAGACATCGTCATGAATCCTGTGATTTCCGTTCGTAGCCTGACGAAGACCTATCACGTCGGCGAGCATCAGGTCCATGCTTTGCGCTCGATCTCGCTGGACGTCCATCCAGGCGAGTTCGTTTCCGTGATTGGACCGTCCGGTTCCGGTAAATCGACGCTGATGCATATCCTTGGCTGTCTCGACCAGCCGAGCAGCGGTCAATACTTTCTCGATGGCCGAGATGTCTCCCGTCTAAGCGATGACGAGATCTCACTCGTCCGGAATAAGCAGATCGGCTTTGTCTTTCAGGGGTTCAATCTTCTTACCCGCACCTCGGCGTTGGAAAATGTGGAGCTCCCGCTGCTGTACGGTACCGGGAATGTCTCCGCAACGGAACGCCGAAAGCGAGCCATGGCCGCGCTGGAGTCTGTCGGTCTGGAATCCCGTTGGGACCACCATACCAATCAGCTTTCAGGCGGACAGCAGCAGCGCGTCGCGATTGCACGTGCGTTGCTCAACAATCCGTCCATCCTGCTTGCCGACGAGCCCACCGGGAACCTCGATAGCAAAACCTCGATCGAAGTGATGGAGATCTTCCAGTCGCTGCAACGTGAGCGCGGCATCACCATCGTGCTCATCACCCACGAGCTGGACGTGGCCGCATACGGCTCTCGCATCATTACCTTCAAGGATGGCAACATCCTTTCAGACGTAGCGAACGACAGCCGGCGTCACGCCAGCGGAGAACTGGAGAGCCTGCCGGTTCCAGCAGAAGGAGTGCTGTAGTGGTTGTCCCCAACGCGCTCGTGATTGCGTGGAAGGCGCTGCGCCGTAACCGGATGCAGACCGCCTTGACCATGTTGGGTATGACCATCGGTGTGGCCACGGTGTTGACCATGATCGCTCTGGGCAGTGGAGCGCAGAAGGCGATTCAGGACCAGGTCAAGGCAGCCGGCATGAACATGCTGCTGGTCACCGCAGGCAATTACCAGGCCCAGCGGGAGCGTCCGCCGGACGATGCCATCGAGATGGGGCGTCTCCACAATCCGGAGATTGAGATGCAGCCACATCTGCAGCTCGCGATGTTCCATCCCGAAGACGATCCGTTTGCAGTTCATGATCACCCAACCTCACGCCAGCGCCTTGGCGACGCTGAGGCCGGCCTGGGTGCTGCGGCGACGCTGACCCTCGATGACGCCGAAGCTGTCCGCAAGATCAAGGGCGTGCAGTACGCGGTCGAAGGCATTCACGAAAACGTGCACGTTGTCAGCGGCGATACGCGTTGGTTCACGCGCGTGCATGGAGATGGCAGTGCACTGCCAGAGATCCGCAGGTCCTGGAAATTCACGCATGGCGGATTCTTCAGTGAAAGACAGCAGCGCAATAAGGAACAGGTTGTCGTTCTGGGAAGCATCGTTGCGGAGAAGCTCTTTGGCGATAAGAGTCCTGTCGGCGAGACCGTTACCCTCTGGAAGCAGCCGTTCAAAGTGATCGGCGTGGTAACGAGTGCGAACTGGATGGTGACTCCCGAAGCCGGGGATGACCAGTTTGACGCGGTCTATATTCCGGTGACGACGATGCAGAACCTGCTCAATCTCTCGAAGCTCAACGATATTACGGTGACGACCGAGTCGACAGGGGATGTAACGCGGGTCGCAAAGACGATTACAAGCGTGTTGCGCTCGCGCCACGGTATCGATACCAGCCGCCCCGATGATTTCACTGTGACCAGCCAGGCAAGTAAAGCGCTCCTCAAAGGCGGTCTTCGTCCGGACGTGGCGCAGGCTGTCACTGGAAATGTCGGTGGTCTGGAAAAGGTCACGCTTGATCAGCTCGGAAAAACGCTCGACAAATCCAGCAAAACGATGACCGCCCTGCTGGCCAGCATCGCGACCGTGTCGTTGATTGTTGGCGGCATCGGCATCATGAACATCATGATGCTTTCGGTCACGGAGCGCACCCGCGAGATCGGTATCCGCCGTGCGGTCGGAGCACGTGAGAAGGAAGTGCTGATGCAGTTCATCTACGAGTCAGTAACACTCAGTGTCGTTGGCGGTCTGCTGGGCATTCTGATTGGGACCGTGGCGGCAATCTCTATCTCGCATGTCGTGCAGTGGTCTACCAGCATCTCGCCGCTATCGATCGTGCTGTCGTTCGGTATCTCCGCAGCTGTCGGCATCTTCTTCGGCTACTACCCTGCGCGGGAAGCATCGCGTGTCGCACCTTTGACGTCGTTGAGGTTTGAGTAATGGTGATCAGGAAAAGCTTCAGGATTGCGGTCAAAGCTCTCAAGACCAATAAGCTGCGGACCGGTCTTGCCATGCTGGGCATGACCATCGGCGTCGCCGCTGTGTTGACGATGTTCGCTCTTGGCACTGGCGCGCAGCAGTCCGTCTCCAAGGATGTAAAGTCCGCCGGCACGACCCTCATCAATGTCCGTGCGGGCAACTTTACGCGCGGCGGAGAAGAGTCCAAAATCGCAACCGGCCTTGGCTCAGCGACAACCCTGATCGCTGACGACGCAGAGGCTATCCGCTCGCAGGTGCAGGGCGGACGAAGAGCAATCGCAGATGGCTGTCATCCCCTACACCAAGCTGCAGAAGATGCTCGGCATCAACTATCTATCGAACATTATGATCTCGGCGGAAGAGGCAGGTAAGGCTTCCGACGTGGCCAAAGACATCGTTCCGGTGCTGCGATCACGGCACAAGCTCGAATCGGCACCCAAACCCTCAACCTCTGCCGGCCTGGGCCTGGGTGGGCTGCAAGGGGCTACCATGAGCGGCGGAACGCCGGATGACTTCACCGTCAAGACACAGGCTTCGGAAGCCCTGACCAAGGGACTGAATACTTCGGTCGCCGCCTTCATCCTCGCCAACATGCCGCAGATGGACCAGGTGAACATGCAGGAGATGTCCGGAACTCTGAACCGTGCTGGTCAGACGATGACAGCTTTGCTGGCCGCCATCGCCACCATCTCACTTATCGTCGGCGGCATCGGCATCATGAACATCATGCTTGTCTCGGTCACGGAACGGACACGGGAGATCGGTATCCGTCGTGCGGTTGGAGCGCGTTCCTACGATGTCCTGATGCAGTTCCTCGTAGAGGCCGTGACTCTCGGCCTCGCGGGTGGAGTCCTCGGAATCATCCTTGGATTTCTTGCCTCGTTCACTATCACACACACGCTGCAGTGGGATGCCACGGTATCGCCAACCGCCGTTGCCCTGGCGTTTGGCATCGCCGCAGCCACTGGCGTCTTCTTTGGCTTCTACCCGGCCCGTCGAGCGTCGAAGCTGAACCCTATCGACGCTCTGCGCTTCGAGTAAGACGGTATGGCAGACCTCACCTCGCTCCGCAAGAGCACGGCCATCGCCTGGCGTGCGCTGCAGCGCAATAAGCTGCAGACGATTCTTACGATGGTCGGCATGACGATCGGCGTAGCCACCGTGCTGACCATGATTGCTCTGGGCAGCGGAGCGCAGGCTGCAATTCAAGACCAGGTCCGTGCCGCGGGCATGAACGTGATCGTCGTCAGCGCCGGCAACTACAAGATGCAACAGCAGTGGACGAGCCAGGGCGAAGCTGAGGAACCAGCCGCCTATGTTCCAGACCGCTATCGTGCCCGCTTCTCCACAATGACTTGGCAGCCGTCGTCTTCTGCCATGCTGATGAGGGTCTACCAGCCGGGAACGAATCCGCAGCAGGACATCGCGCACGGAGGCGAGAATGCCGCAGGGCTCGGAGCTTCCGACAGTCTCAGCCTCTCCGATGCGGACGCAATCGCCGATCTGACTGGTGTTCAATTTGTTTCGCCTGGCGTTACGGAGAACGCAATCGTCAAAGCCGGTGATGCTACCTGGTACACACGCATCCATGGAGAAGGGAAGGATCTGCCTTCGATCCGGAGGGCATGGATCTTTCCGGAGGGTCGGTTCTTCCCAAAGAGTGAGATCGCAAATGCTGCGAACGCAATCGTGCTTGGAAGCATTGTGGCAGAGAAGCTCTTCGGGGATGTGAATCCGGTAGGCAAGGACGTCGCGATCCTGGGTGGAAGTTTTCGTGTTGTCGGAGTCGTTGGCAGCGGTAGCTGGATGGTGCCGGCTGCGGTCGGTGACGATCAGTTCGATGCCGTCTATCTGCCGGTAACGACAGGGCAGAACCTGCTTGGCAAGCGGGGGCTCGACTCGATCACGGTGTCTACGGTCTCTACCGGTGATGTCACACGCGTGACGAAGAACATTGCAGCGCTCCTTCGTCAGCGTCACGGATTGGCGCATGAAGATCCGGATGACTTCGTTGTCTCCAGCCAGGCCCGCAAGTCACTGGCACGTGGAGGCATGCGAACCGATATCGCACGCGCCATCACTGGGAATGTAACCAATCTCGACAAAGTGACGCTGGAACAGTTGGGTAAGACCCTCGACCGGGCCAGCCGTACCATGACGGCACTGCTGGCCAGCATCGCATCGGTTTCGCTGATCGTCGGCGGCATCGGCATCATGAATATCATGCTGCTCTCAGTGACCGAGCGCACCAAGGAGATCGGCATCCGGCGCGCGGTGGGTGCACGATCAGATGAGGTAATGTTGCAGTTCCTGATGGAAGCGGTGACTCTAAGCCTTACGGGAGGAGCACTCGGCATTCTGTTTGGAGTGCTTGCTTCCGGTTCCATTACCAGGATGGTTGCCTGGTCGACCAGTATCTCCCCGCTCGCGATTTTAGTTTCGTTCGGCGTCTCCGCGGCCGTGGGAATCCTGTTCGGTTACTACCCGGCCCGAGAGGCCTCACGTGTGACACCGATGACATCGCTTCGTTATGAATAGAGAAAGCAACAGCCTGCGGAAATAACCTCCGCAGGCTATGTTGTCAGTTTTATTTGCCCGAGGGCTTTGTAAGAGTTGGGTACTTGACGCCAAGTTGATCGAGGTAAGTGGGATACTTCGACGCATCGTAGTAATACTTCTGCATCTCTGCCCGATACTTCTCCATTGTGGCCTTGTTCATAAAGGTTGCGGGCTTGTCCTCCGGTCGAACAAGCGACTTGTACTTTACCGTCTTGGTCTGGACATTGGTGAAGTAGTCCTTTGCCGCAGCTACAAGCTCAGGTTTGGTCATCAGGTCATAGAGCGTCATGGCCTGTACCTTGGCGCCGGCAACGACGCCTTTGTGCGCGATGGGTGTCGCCATGGCGATAGCGTTGGCCCAGTTATGTCCTGGAAGGTTGGGGATATTGGCTGGATACGAGAGAACGATGGTCGGCACGTTCCACGAGATATCGCCGATATCGTCGGACGGGCCGCTCTCTGAACTCGCTGTTGGCGACGGGGGGCGCGGTGTATGTAACTCGGTGTCCAGACCGCTCTCCGGAGCTCCGATTTCGTGCTGTAATGCTTTCGCGAGCGCCTGGTCATCGGCGGACCATACCGGTAGTCCGATCTGTGTCGCATTGGCATTCAGATCCTCGGCTATCGGTTTGTTATAGTGTCCTGGCCATGCGGAGCCAAGGATGGTTTCATCCCAGGTGGTCTGGGTCATTAGAGCTGCGCCTTGGGCCATGCGGTCGCCATCTGACCAAAGACCTTTGATGTGGTCATAGTCCAGCTCGCGGAAGTAATACCAGACTGCGGCCGACTGCGGAACCACATTAGGCTGATCGCCGCCATTGGTAATGACGTAGTGCGAACGCTGCTGAGGGCGGAGATGCTCACGGTGGAAGTTCCAGCCGGCATCCATCAGCTCGACTGCATCGAGGGCTGACTTGCCGCGCCATGGAGCCGCCGCTGCATGAGCCGACTCTCCATGGAAGTTGTACTGAAGTGAGATCAGTCCGGTCTGTCCGCCTTCTCCCCAGCGAGCACCCAGGTTTGTGCCGACGTGAGCGAAGAGAACAGCGTCAACATCCTTAAAGTAGCCTTCGCGGACGTAATAGGCTTTTGCACCCAGAAGCTCTTCAGCGACCCCAGGCCAGATTTTGATGGTGCCGGAGAGATGGTTCTTCTCCATCTGCTCCTTCACCGCCAGCGCCGCGAGGATATTGAGGGGAACACCGGAGTTATGACCTTCACCGTGACCTGGAGCTCCCGGAATCAGTGGTTCATGCCAGGCGACACCGGGCTTCTGTGAGGCCTGAGGGATGCAGTCAATATCGGAACCGAGAGCGATCACCGGCTTACCGGAGCCCCAGCTTGCCATCCACGCTGTAGGAATACTGGCGATGCCGCGCTCGACTTTGAATCCATTTTTCTCAAGGATCCCGGTCAAGTACTTCGATGTCTCGAACTCCTGGAAGCCAAGTTCGCCGTAAGAGAAGACGGTGTCGACCATCACCTGGGCCAGCTTTGCATTCTTGTCGACGTGCTGAGCAAGGGCTGTCTTCTCCGGGGTTAAAGAGTTCTGGCCGGGGCTGATGCCCGCGGCCAGAAAGGTAAGAATTGCCAGACTGCTAAGTTTCAGCTTCACTTCGACGTTCTCCGAAAATAGAGCTAGTTTTCTTCGTTCTAGAAGAGGACACGCAAACTGAACTGGAGATCACGAGGATCATATGCCTGCGTGATCGCTCCAAAGGTCCCGGTGTAATTAGAGGCGACTGTCGGGGCAGTTGTGGTACCCGGAAACTGTAATCCCTGAGACAGAGGATTGAAAAAGTTGGAGTGGTTGAGAAGATTGAAGGACTCAGCACGGAACTGACCGTTGATCCTTTCGTAGATAGGGAAGTTCTTTGAAAGAGTCAGGTCGACTGAAGTGAATCTCGGTCCAATCACCTGGTTGCGCCCAGCGTTGCCGAAGCGAGTCGTCGGCGCCAATTGATAGGCATGAATATTGAACCACTCCTGTACGGTGCGGGTCTTCGCTCCAGTAACTGAATCGGTCGCCGCGTTGGGATCACCAATCAACAATGGCCGGTCTGCACTTTGGAATGACCCACTGTTATTGCTACTCGAATTGCTGACGGTGAAGGGGCGTCCAGTCTGGAACTGGAATATGCCGGAGAGTTGCCAGCCACCAGCGAGTGCAGAGCCAACCCCATTTGTGAGCCATTTCTTACCCCGGCCGAATGGAAGTTCGGCAACTGGGCTGAAGACAAGACGATGTGCCACGTTGAAGTCTGAGAGCGCCCGCTCTGCCCGTAGGTTATAGATATCCTGTGGGCTTCCTGAGGAGTTAGAGCCGGATCCAATACCGCCGCCGCCATCGATCGACTTTGCCCATGTATACGCAACGGTAAAAGCAACGCCGTTAGAGTAAGACTTCTTCAGGCTGTTTAGCCATGAGTGGAATGCAGAGTTGGAGCGGGTGTCTTGATTGTTGACTGTTGAGAAATTCGCAAATGGGCGCCCTGCCTGGCTGGTGCTGGCTYCCTGAGCAAGTGTGTTGACATTGATCTGGTTCAGGTTGATGGAGAGTGGTAGACGCGTCCCCTTGGACCCGAAGTAGGTCGTTTCAAACACGATCGTCTTTGTGAGGGCCTGCTGCAGACCGAAGCTCCACTCGGTAATGTAAGGCGTGCGATAGCCTGGATTCACACTA
>NZ_JBFRCY010000317.1:0-4991 GCF_052113305.1 Terriglobus sp. YAF25 | reverse complement strand
TCGGATTTCAGAACAAAGCCCTTCGCTCCCGATTTCAACACCTGATATGCGATGCGCTCAGAATCGTGCATCGTCAGAACGATAACGGAGGTCTTCGGAGAACACTGCGCCGATCGTGACGCCACCGCGGAGCCATCCAGCAGCGGCATGGAGAAATCCACAATCGCAATGTCGGGCCGTAGTTGCTCGATCTTCTCTGCTGCCTCAAGCCCATTGGCGGCTTCCGCGATTACGTTCCACCCCTCCCGAGCTGCCAGAAGATTCCGCACACCGCGACGGATGAGTTCATGATCGTCTGCAATCAGGATCCGCAGGTTATCCATTGGTTCGTGCCTCCGCAGGTAAGGATGCAATCAAGGTCGTGCCATTCGCACTGCGCTCCAGACGCAGCGAGCCGCCGAGTTGTTCCAGCCGCTCGCTCATGCTGCTCAACCCTACGCCGGCGGGAAGGGCTCCATTGACTTCACAGTGGTACCGCTTGCCTTCGTCGAAGACGGTGAGGATGAGAGATTCGCCGATTCTTGCGAGAGTGACGTGCACGATGGGACTGCCGGAGTGGCGAAGGACGTTCGCCAATGCCTCCTGCACCACGCGGAAGACGGTGATCTCTACCGCATCGGAGAATCGGCCCAGATCGAACTGAAGGTTGAGGTCGACTACGATTCCACTTCGCACCTCAAACTCTTTCGAAAGTCGTTCGATCACCGGGTAGAGTCCCTCTTCGCCGAGGAGAGGAGGATGCAGCAGGTACGATGCCGTGCGGATGCGCGACGAACATTGCAATGCAATCTCCTTCGTCTGTGCGACCATGTCGCGGAGAACAGGATCGGCGTTTGCTGTCATCCCCTTGAGCAGCGTCAGATTCCAGTTCAGAACCGCCAGCTCCTGGGACATGGAGTCATGCAAATCGCGCGCGATTCTGCGGCGCTCTTCCAGCTGCAGCGTGTCGATGGTATTTGCCATCCGCCGCACCGCATTCTCGGCGCGGTTTCGCTCTGTGATGTCCTGATACAGGCCATAGACACCTTCGAGCACTCCATCGACGATCAACGGAATCCCATAGATCTCGACGTCGACCATCATGCCGTCCTTGCGGCGCCGATGCGCAACCGTATGGACCTTTTCCCCGCGCAGAACGGCCATGCTCAAGGCCTGCGCATCCTCCGTCGTATCCGGCTCGGTGATGAGCTCATCCAGAGTGGTTGCGTGCAGTTCCTCGGTCGAGAACTGAAAGAGCGTTTGGAATGCACGGTTGCACATGACAAAGTCATGCCGTGCGTCGAGAGCAACGATCGCTACCGGGCTGTCTTCAAACAAAGCTCTCAGGTGTGCGCCCGTCGTCGTTGCCTCAAAGACTGGAGATACATGTTCCGCCAAATAAAGCCAATCACACTCACTCATGCTGCCCTCTCGAAAGTCAGGATCAGGGTGATGCGTGTTTTCAATCTGCTAAAGGACTCCAGTGAGTCCTCTTACGGTAGATCCACGATGGAGATTTGCTCCTCTGGCTCAGTGAGTGTTTCTGAGTCTCGCTGCCGGCAGAGCGGCCCGTAAGGAACAGGGATCAGGTTCTTTAGCATCTCGAAATAAAGTGCGATACGGATGTAGCTCTCCCTGGGCATCGATGATGTTTGCCCGGATCGTTCCTAACCGCAACGAGCGCCTAAAATTGTTCGAAATAGAAGCGAAAACTGCCGATACAACTGCCCAGGTGCGTGACGCTCAGCGGGCGCGTTCCTGGAGAAATTGACCGATTAACATCTGATATATCACATTCCTGTAATTCGAATCCAACTTGTTCTACCGATCTTTCACCGTTGCCCTGAGAGCAAACGGTACGCCATCTGCCGGGCGGATGGATCGTCGCTCTTTAATGCCAGCTCGAGCTGTTGCCTGGCCTCCCCCGGAGAGCCTCTGCGAAGCGCAAGGTCTGCGAGCGCCAGGTGGACCTCTCCGTTTTGCGGGCTGGCTGCCGCGGCAAGCCGATATTCGTCCTCCGCAGCGGTGGATTTGTTCTGGGCCATGAGGATGGATGCAAGTCCGAGATGCGCCTTCAGCTGGCGAGCGTCGAGAGCGATGGCTTGGCGATACGGCGCGGCTGCGGCATCGATCTTACCTGCAGCGACGAAGATGTCTCCAAGGTCGGCATATTGGATCGCGGAGCGCGGCTCGATGTGAATGGCCTGCTGCATCTGCTCCGCTGCCTTCGCCCACTGCTTGCTCGAAGCCAGCACCAGGGCGTAACGATGATGGAGATCCGCCGACTCCGGGTTCGTGCGCAAAAGCGATTGCATGGCTGCTTCCGCCTTTTCCATATCGCCCCGGTCGGCGAGCAGCACCGCGAGATTAATCTTTGCCTCGGTCAGACCAGGATCGATTTGTAATGCCTTCCGAAGACTGCGTGCCGCATCATCCGGTTTCGAAAGCCGCGTATAGGTTAACCCCATCAGGTTCTGTGCGTCGGCCATCTCGGGGTCCAGCGACAAGGCATGATCGAGAGCTTGCTGCGCCTGCTGCACGTTCCCCGCCTGAAGCTGGATGTTTCCCAACGTGGTGTAGGCGACAGCATCGTTCGGGGCTGCGTCGATGGCGTTTCCGGCAACCTGCAACGCTTGCGGTAGCTGGTGCAACCGGGCGAGCGCAGCCGCCTGCTCCCGCAGCATTGCCGGCGTATGATCGGGCTGTTTGATCGCCTCGTCATACCAGTGGATCGCTTCAGCGTCGTTCCCTGCCCTTGCCTGAGCTGCCGCCAACGCAAAATAGAAACCGGCGTATTGTGGCTTCTTTACTTCCAGGGCGTGCTGTAACAGAGGAATTCCCTGCTTGAGGTTGGAACCTGCGGCGACCTGCGCGACGGCATAGTACAGGTTGCCTTCGGGCATCTCCGAGAGTAGCCGCGGATCATACGCGGCAACCTCTCCCTGGTACGCAGGAATCGTCTCTTGAATTGGCGCCAGCAGATCGCCCTTCGGCTTATAACGCTGGATAAAGTGGTCGGTCATCACAACATGGACAGCATCTTCGGTCCGGCGCTTCCCCATGTGGCAACCAAGGCAATCGGAGTCTCGAGTCACCGTTGCTGTCGCGAGCCTCGGATGTTCGGCCTGATGGCAGCCCAGGCAGACGGCGCGATATTGCGCGGCTCCGGCTTCTCCGCGCTGCGGACGGTGGGGGTTATGACAGGTGATGCAGGTCATATCGCTCTTCAGATAGCACTTCGACTTCTGCAGCCGATATGCCTGATGGGCTACCTCGAATCGGTCCTTCAACTCTGAGCCCGGCGCGTGGTCGAAGGCGATCTCAAAGTCCTGCAGCGGCTCTCCAGGCTTGAAGGAGTATGCGGTGCGGTCATAGCGACGAATTCCATTCGGCAGAGGAAGGCTTGTCGTCTCCAGGTGGCACTGGCGGCACACATCCATCTGGCGCTCACGCGGCAGGTGGGCCGGATTCACGATAGTGGAGCGCACCTTCTCCTTATTCGCAAACCAGGCGCTGGCTGCTTTGACGTGCGCCGCTCCGGGACCATGGCAACGCTGGCAGTCGATCCCCTCTGGAAGCTGCTCCGCAAAGATGGCTCCATCAGACAGACTTCCGCTGCCGGGGTCTGACGAGGGATAGCCATTGTGGCAGAACATGCAATCTTTCCCGATGGCACGATGGACATCCATCTGTGCGGCCTGATCGTAACCGGGACTCATCGCCCAGTAGCCGCCCAGTTCGGTGTACCAGCTCACCGGCAGCTCGATGAGTTTTCCATCCGTTGTGCGATGAAGATAGGTGCGGGCATGGTTTCCGGAGCCGATCGCGTAGTCCATGCGCTGGGTATAGTTCTCAATTTCCTGCCCTGGATCCTGATTGAGTACGCTTCTTCGCAGGTAGAAAGCTCCATCCTGCTGCACCATCTCGTACCGCTTTCCGGAAGACTGGTGGATCACGTTGTTTCGAGCTTTGAAATCTGCAGCTTCAGTCTGCAGCGAGACCCGATGGAATGATCGTCCCATGCCGGTCTGACTGTATGTCTCTGCAATCTTGGCGTGGCAGCGGTTACAGCTCTGCGGGGCCACATAGCCGTTGGCATACTGCTGATGGTCGCGGGAAGAGGCTGCGCGGGACAGCAGGATTCCGGCTGCCCCCGCCAGGAGGGCGAGCCCTGCAGCGGCAATTCGCCACCGTGAGTGCTCAAACCGAAAGAAGGATCGCGGATTCACCAGATTTCACCGTATTGCGTATTATGCATTGTCGTTTGACTATTCTGCATGGAAATTTGTATGGTGGCTGCACACGTCAAGGGGGTATGCTTTCCCCGACGAATCGAGGTTCAGCAATGGCATCCACAGCGATCGCACCCGATCATACAGCCGTCCCAACTGGGCTGCGCGAGATTACACATTGGATTGGCGGAGCAGAGCGGGCAGGCACATCCGGCCGTTTCGGCGACGTGTATAACCCGGCGACAGGCCATGTACAGGCCAAAGTTCCGCTGGCGAACCGGCAGGAGCTGGAAGCAGCCGTTGCTGCAGCGCGGGAGGCCTTCCCGGGCTGGTCGGCACAGCCTCCGCTGCGGCGGGCACGCGTGCTCTTCCGCTTCCGCGAGCTCTTCGAGAAGAACATGGACCGGTTTGCCGAGATCATCACCTCGGAGCATGGGAAGGTGCTCTCGGACGCTAAGGGAGAAGCGACCCGCGGCATGGAGGTGATCGAATTTGCCACCGGCATTCCGCACCTGATCAAGGGCGAGTTCTCTGAGATGGTGGGCTCCGATGTGGATAGCTGGTCCATGCGGCAGCCGCTGGGCGTGGTCGCCGGCATTACTCCCTTCAACTTTCCTGCCATGGTTCCCATGTGGATGTTTCCGATCGCGCTGGCATGCGGAAATACGTTCATTCTGAAGCCAAGTGAACGCGATCCCAGTGCCTCTATCCGGATTGCCGAGCTGCTCAAAGAAGCCGGACTTCCGGACGGTGTCTTCAACGTGCTGCATGGGGATAAGG
>NZ_JBFRCY010000316.1:0-4997 GCF_052113305.1 Terriglobus sp. YAF25 | reverse complement strand
CAGAGCGTGAGACCGAGCGGAGTCGGGAAGCCGACAAAGAAGCCCGTGCGGCCGTGGCACGCGGCCAGCGGCGCTAGAGCAATTTCCCAGTAAGTGTAATGTAGAGCTTCCGTATCTATGGGCGTCTTCCGCAATGAAAACGCCGCTGCACACCCTTTCCGGGATACCCAGCAACAGGGAAAATGCTCTAAAGCAATTCTCCTAAAGGTGTGGAGCGGAGTCTGGGCTGTTTGCGCCGTTTTCCTGCGAAGGAAACGGCATTCGCAGTTTTATCCAAAGCCACAGAATTAGGAGAATTGCTCTGATTGTCGATTGCCGACATTCCGTCTACGATGGAACTTTCCTGTCCAGCGTTGGAGCATTTTCCCTGTAGGTGTAGAGTAGGGCTTCCGCATCTATGGGCGTTTTCTGCAATGAAAACGCCGCTGCACTCCTCTTCCGGGATACCGAGCGACAGGGAAAATGCTCTACCATGAGGAATATGCAGACCAAGCTTGTTTTTGAGGATGCCGCATCCTCCGCCTCCCCCCTGCTAACAGTTTTCGCCCTCGACCAGAACACAGAAAAGGAAGGCGACCCGAAGATCGCCCTGCTCTCTGTGTCTGCCGCCGTACAGTCGGCAGCCGCTACCGTGCTGACCTCCGGAGAGTTCAAGGCGGGGGTTGCGGAGACTCTGCTGCTGCATAACCCCGCCGGGCTGAAGGCAGCTCGCCTCCTGATTGTCGGCGTGGGCAAAGCAAAGTCCCTTTCCGCCGTCGAGCTGCGGAAGGCCGGCGGTACGGCAGTCCGCTTTGCCAAACCTCGCGGTATTCGCGAAGTGGCAATCATCTTCCCTGAGGCGCAAGATCTTGCCATCGAACCGGCTCGTTCTGCACAGACCATTGTTGAAGGCGCTGTGATCGCCGACTTCGATCCGGATACCTATAAGTCCGACCGCAAGGACCAGAGCATTGCCACCCTTAGCGTGTTTGCTCCTTCAGGAGTGCGGGCAGCCATTGAGACCGGCGTTGCCGCGGGCGAGATCATCGCCTCTGCACAGAACTTTGCCCGCTCGCTGGTCAATGAACCGGGGAACAAACTTACCCCTACCGTTCTTGGGCAGCGCGCCGCGGAGATGGCCCGGACATCCGGCCTTGCCGCTGAGGTGTACTCCACCGAAAAGATGAAAGAGCTGGGCATGGGAGCTTTTCTCGGCGTGGCCCAGGGCAGCTATGAACCGCCCGCGCTCATCGTGCTGACCTATACGCCTCCGTCGGCTCCCGCAGCCGATGCTCCGGTGTTTGGCCTGGTCGGTAAAGGCATTACATTCGACACCGGCGGCATCTCCATCAAGCCGGCTGATGGCATGGAAAAGATGAAGTACGACATGGCCGGCGCGGCCGCCATGCTGGGAGCCATGCAGGCCATTGCCGCACTCAAGCCGCCGTTCAAGGTCATCTCTGTCATCTGCTCCTGCGAGAACATGCCCTCGGGCCGCAGCTACAAGCCGGGCGACATTCTCACCTCAGCCAGCGGAAAGACGATTGAGATCAACAATACCGATGCCGAGGGCCGCCTGGTGCTGGCCGATGGCCTCTGGTACGCCAAGCAGCTTGGCGCGACCAAACTCGTCAATGCAGCCACCCTTACCGGAGCCTGCGCCGTTGCCCTGGGGCTGATCAACGCCGGCCTGTTCACCAATGATGAGGCCATCAGCACAGCGTTTACTGGTGCGGCCAAGATCGCCGGAGAAGGTTTCTGGACTCTTCCCAGCTCCGACGAGTATCTGCAACTGATGAAGTCTTCCATCGCAGACCTAATGAACACCTCCAACACACGCTGGGGCGGAGCCTCCACTGCAGCGGCCTTCCTGAAGGAGTTCGTCGGTGAAACCCCCTGGATCCACCTCGATATTGCCGGCCTGGCCTGGCAGGACGCAGACAAACCCTGGATGCCGAAAGGTCCGTCGGGTTTCGCCGTGCGCTCCATCGTGGAATGGGTTCGCTCGACTCAGTAAAAACAAGAAGTAGACGCTTCAGAATGCCCCAACAACCAACGATTCTTTTCGTCGATGACGAACCCGTCCTGCGCGAGCTTCTCCCCCTGTGGCTCGCGCAGCATGGATACCGCGTGCTCACTGCCTCGAGCGGAGAAGAGGCCTTAGCGATTCTGCAAAGAGAAACCGTCGATGTTCTGCTGACCGACTACAACCTTCCCGGTATCAGCGGAGCGCAATTGATCGAACAGGTTCCGGACAAGCCTTCGCTCGTCCTGTACTCCGATGCAGCCGACTTCCCGGAGACGGAAAAGCACCGCCTCAAAATTCGGGAAGTGCTCTCCAAGCCTATTCGGCGCGAGATCCTACTCTCCGCGCTCAAGGACATTACGATTCAGGGTTAGGCTGCAGATCTCCGCAGCCCGGACTTAGCGATCTGGTGGATCGTTCTGTCGTTGAACACCTTCAGGTCATCTGGCTTGCGGCTGGTCACGAGCCCCTTGTCTTCGACAACCTCGCGATCCACCCAGCTGGCTCCGGCGTTCATCAGGTCCGTCTTCAGCGACGGCCATGAGGTCATCGTCCGGCCCTTGACCACACCGGCTTCAATCAGAGTCCACGGTCCGTGACAAATCGCTGATACCGGCTTGTCCGCCGTGAAGAACTCTTTGACGAAGCTGACCGCATTCGCATCCATACGAAGGCGGTCAGGATTCATCACACCACCTGGTAAAACCAGAGCATCGTAGTCCGAAGCCTGGGCTGAATTGAGATTGACATCGACCTTCACGGTCTCTCCCCAGTCTGTCATGTCCCAGCCTTTGATCTCCCCGGCTCTCGGAGAAACAATCTCCACCGTCGCTCCAGCCGCCTGCAGGGCCTTGTAAGGCTCCCTAAGTTCCGACTGCTCGAAACCATCCGTGGCCAGAATCGCAACACGTTTCCCAGTCAGATCGTTTGCCATCTCTTACCTCCATGTGGGGAGATAAGACAGCGTTCCGGCTCTCACCGTTGCCCGCCTCGCCAAGGAGAGAAAGCTCCCTACATCACCTCGGGAGCTTCAATCCCCAGCAACGACAAGGCGCGAACCATCTCGCGTTTGGCGACAGCCGCCGTAGCCAGAAGGAGTTTCTTCTTCGCCTCATCCGTCTCGGTCAGGATGTGATGCTTGTGGTAGAAGTTGTTGAACTGTTGCGCCAGCTGGAAGACATACTTTGCCAGGATCGCCGGTTCTGCATTCTGGATGGCCTGCTCAATCACCATCGTCAGCTTCGACGCCGTGAGCCATACCTCCCAGATGCTGACGCCGCTCTCCCCTTCCAGCAGATCCCCTGGTGCGAGGTCGGACACCGCGTCCTGCTCATCGACACCCGCTTTACGGAAGATATTTGCGGCGCGCACGATGGCGTACTGCACGTATGGTCCGGTCTCACCCTCAAAGCTCAATGCATCGCGGAAGTCGAATGCGATGACGGTATTCCGTGAGTACTTCAGCATGAAGTAACGCAAAGCGCCAACGGCGATCTTACGTGCGGTTTCGAAGCGGTCTGGCTCGTCCAGTTCAGGATGACGCGAGTCCACTTCGACCTTCGCTGCAGCAATCAGCTTGTCCAGCAGGTCATCCGCTTTTACGCCGAATCCCTTGCGCCCGCTCACCTCGATGTAGGCACGCTGCTGATCTTCTTCGCTGATGGTGTAGCCCAGTTCAATCGCACAACGTGGCGTCAACGCCACCATCTCGTAGTTCAGATGAGTGTAGCGATCAGCGGCATCCTCGTATCCCATGCCGCGTAGAGCCTGAATGACGTTGTTCTGCGGATCATTCTGACGTGAGTCGATGACGTTGTAGATGGCATCCGCGCGGCCGAAATATGGATGCTGCTCTTCGCCGTGTTCGGTCGAGATCCAGCACATATGGTTTGGGTATTGATGGAACGGCTTATAGCCGAAGTCCTTGCCCAGCAGGCCGAACTTCCACAGATGATAAGCAATGTCCTTACCGACGTAGGTCACCGTGCCGTTTGACCGTACGATCACCTTCGCATCCTCATCCGGCCCTTCGGTGGGGACCTCAGCGCCGGCGCGGCGCATCACCCAGCAGCCTTTGTTTTTGCCCTCGGTCTCCTGGTAGAGCACTCCCTTCTCAATCATCAGTGCCCGGGCCGCATCCCAGAACTTCAGATGGAGGATCTCGCTCTCTCTGGGCAGGAAGTCATACTCGATGCTGAGCCGCTCCATGGTCTCGAGATGCCGGCGCAGTACGGCTGTTGCAATCAGATCGGCAACCTCGGCAGTCTCATTGCCGCCGTGCTCGATGGCGTGCAGTGTGTCGAGACGCAGCTTCTTCCGTGCTTCCTTCTCCGCCTCATCGGCCGTGTACCACTGCGAGACACGCGCGTACAGATCCCACATGTAGTAGTCGACTCGTTCGTTGCTGGCCGCGAGTTCTTCAAGCAACGACTTCACGCCGGCAAGCGAGCGGCCTTCCAGGGCCACCATGCCTACCACCACATCGGCGACCTGCACTCCGGTGTTATCGATGTAGTTCTGAACGCCGACGTCATAACCGCTCTTATATTCGTCTTTGCGCAGCAGCCGCTGAAAGGTATCTCCCAGAATGGCATTGCGCAGGTGACCGATGTGGGCAGCCTTATTGGGATTGATGCTGGTGTGCTCCACCAGCCGGAACCCTGGGCCACCAACGTCGGCGTGCTCAGCGGTTGCAATACGGCCGGCAACCACGCCGCGATCGAGCTTGATATTCAGGTAGCCCGGACCGGCGATCTCGACCGAGGCGACACCCTCGATCGATTCGAGCTCAGGACGAAGCTCCTCGGCAACCGCTCGCGGCGCCTTTTTCACCCGTTTCGCCAGTTGCAGCGCTACAGGCAGCGCATATTCGCCGAACTCAATCTTCGGCGGCTGCTCCACGGCAACCTGGGGCAGTTCAATTCCGTATTTTTTCTCAACGACAGCGGCAATCTGCCGCAGCAGATCTAATTGAATCTTGCGATACATACTC
>NZ_JBFRCY010000315.1:0-5002 GCF_052113305.1 Terriglobus sp. YAF25 | reverse complement strand
TTCCACGTGTGCTTCGATCAGCTCGTGCAGCTGCATCTGCGCATGCTCACCAGCCTGCTCGAAGGTCTCGGGAGCCAGGAACTCTTCATGGCAACGCTTCGTTGCCATGAAGCTACCGTCGGCGTCGTACACCCAGGCAATACCGCCGGTCATACCGGCGCCGAAGTTGATGCCGGTCTTACCGAGAATGACAGCCATACCGCCCGTCATGTACTCGCAGCCGTGRTCGCCGATACCTTCCACCACCGCAGTGGCGCCGGAGTTGCGGACCGCAAAGCGCTCGCCTGCGCGGCCGGCGGCGAAGAGCGTGCCGCTGGTAGCGCCGTAGAGAGYCACATTGCCGAGGATGACGTGATGACCGGAGTCCTGTGCCGCCAGACCGCGCGCGCGCAGAATGATCTCACCACCCGCAAGGCCCTTACCGACGAAGTCGTTGGCCTGGCCTTCCAGGATGAGTTTCATGCCGTCGACCGCAAAACAGCCAAAGGACTGACCGGCTGTGCCGTTCAGGTTCAGCGTGATGTCGGGACGAGGCAGCGGAGCTTCGGCGCGCGACTTCAGCAGCGCCAGCTCACCGGCGATACGGGCGCCGATGGCGCGGTCGCGATTGGCCACATCAGAGTGCACACGGTACGGCATACCCTGCTTTGCAGCGTCGATCGCCGGAGCAACCCAGGCTTCGTCGACAGCAGGACGCGAGACCGGACGATCATTGCGGCCCCCCTGCCAGCGAACTGCACCTTCTTCGGTGGCAACGGCCAGCATCGGCTTCAGATCCAGACCGCCATCGAAGCGGACCTGCTCCAACAGATCGGCACGTCCGATTGCGGCTTCCAGCGAAGGCAGACCGTAACGGGCGAGAAGCTGCTGGACTTCCGAAGCGAGCTGCTGGAAAAACTGCACCACATGCTCAGGCTTGCCGCGGAACTTCGCGCGGAGCTCAGGCTTTTGCGTGGCAATGCCGGTCGGGCAGGAGTTCAGGTGGCACTGGCGGGCCATATCGCAGCCCAGAGTCACCAGCACTGCCGTTCCGAAGGCAAACTCGTCCGCTCCCAGCAGCGCAGCGACCAGGATGTCGCGGGCCGTCGAGAGACCACCGTCAGTACGCAGACGGACACGTCCACGCATGCCGTTTTCGATCAGCACCTGCTGAGCTTCGGCCAGACCAAGCTCCCACGGATTACCCGCGTACTTGATCGACGACAGCGCCGCTGCACCAGTACCGCCAGTGTTGCCGGCGATCACGATGTAATCGGCATACGCCTTGGCGACACCCGCGGCAACCGTTCCCACGCCGCAGGAGGAGACCAGTTTCACACCCACCGCCGCACGCGGATTGACGTGCTTCAGGTCGTGGATAAGCTGTGCGAGGTCTTCGATCGAGTAGATGTCGTGGTGCGGCGGCGGAGAGATCAGCGGCACACCCGGCTGAGCGTGACGCAGACGAGCGATAAGGCCGGAGACCTTGTGTCCGGGCAACTGTCCACCTTCGCCCGGTTTGGCGCCCTGGGCGACCTTGATCTCAATCTCCTCAGCGTTGGCCAGATACTCGGCTGTAACACCAAAGCGTCCGCTGGCGACCTGCTTGATCTTGTTGTTCAGTTTGCCGTGGATCGCCGGGGCTTCAACAATCGGCTCAGCGACAGCGACGCTGCCCTCGCTCTCGTTGCGGGCCATGGTCACGACACCACCGCCAGGCGTACGGAAGCTGGAGACAGCCGGGCTCGGCTTGTAGACCCCAGGGTCTTCTCCGCCCTCGCCCGTGTTGGACTTGCCGCCGAGGGTGTTCATGGCGAGCGTGATGGTCGAGTGGGCCTCAGGGCTCAGCGAGCCGAGCGACATGGCCGACGCGATGAAGCGGCGGTACATCTTCTCCGGCGCTTCCACTGCACTGACAGGCAGCTCCTGTCCTGCAGGACGAATCTCCAGCAGGTCACGAAGGAAGGCCGGTTCGCGACTGGCAACGTTCTGCGTATAGATCTGGAAGGCGGCAGCAGGGTCAGCAGCAGCGGGAACGTTACGGGCCGAGCCCACAACCGTCTGCAGCTCCTTTACCAGCGGAGGAGCCCAGCCGTGCGGCTCGGTGCCGTCGGCGCGGCGGAACTTAACCCAGCCCGGATCGGTGAGATCTGTTCCAAGCTCTGTACCCCAAAGCTTGCGAAGCTGCTGCTCGATCTCCGTAAAACCGATGCCCGAGATAGGAGCCGGCGTCGCCGGGAAGCACTTATCGACGACACTGAGGTGCAGACCGAGGATGTCGAAGAGGTGGGCCGAGCGGTAGGAGTCGACGACGGAGACACCCATCTTCGACATGATCTTGGCGAGACCCGTATCGAGCGCCTTGAGCATCTTCTTCTCGGACTCGTAGGGGTCGGTTCCGGCGGGAGTAAGAGCGCGGCCGCTTTCGAGAGCCAGCCAGGGACAGACCGCACCTGCGCCGTAGCCGATGAGGACGGCGGCGTGGTGAATGTCGCGACAGTCTCCTGCCTCTACAGCGATACCTACGTTAGCGCGCAGGCCTGCCTTGATCAGAACCTCATTGACATAGGCAGTGGCCATCGCCATGGGGATCGGCAGCGAGGCCGCGGAAGCTCCACGGTCGGTCAGCAGAAGAATGCCGGCGCCGTTGTGCACCAGGCTCACAGCCTGCTCGCCGACTGCTTCGAGCCCTGCTTCAAGGGTCGTAGTTGCATCGAAGAGACACGGCAGCTCAACCGTCTTCAGGTTGGCGGCGTGATCGTACTTGTGCTCACGCAGCGCAGCAGCCTGTCCCAGCGAGAGGAACGGCGAGAACAGCGAGAGACCCGGCAACGGAGCATGCTTGTCCAGCATGTGCGACCACGGACCGAGGCGCGTATGCAGTGAAACCACGCAGGCCTCGCGCAGCGGATCGATCGCCGGATTGGTTACCTGAGCGAAGCGCTGACGGAAGTAGGCATACAGCGGACGCGGAGCCTTTGCCAGAAACGCGAGCGGCGTATCGTCGCCCATCGACCACACCGGATCCTTACCCTCGGTCGCCATTGGCGCGAGGATCATGCGGACCTCTTCCTTGGTGTAGCCAAAGGCAAGGTGAATCGGCAGCAGCGACTTCAGATCGGGTGTGTCGGCGATATCGGCCTTGAGCAGCGGGGTCTGCTCGGCGAGAAGCTGCTGGTAGGTCGGGTCTGCATCGAACAGGTCGAAGAGCTCGTCGTTGTGCAGCACCTTGTGCTCGATCAGATCGACAACGAACATCTCACCCGGGCCAAGACGTCCGGACTCAATCACCGTGTTGGGATCGAGATCGACCAGGCCTGCCTCCGATCCAGCCACGACGACACCGGTATTGGTGACGGCATAGCGCGAGGGGCGCAGACCGTTACGGTCAAGGGCCGCACCAACCACCTTGCCGTCGGCAAAGCCGAGCGCAGCAGGGCCATCCCAGGGCTCAGCCATATCGACGTGGTACTGCAGGAAGGAAGAGGGCTTCGCGGTGTAGGCCGGTGGCACCAGCATGCGGAGTGACTCAGGCAGCGTACGGCCGTTGTAGCGAAGCAGCTCGACGGTCTCGTCGAGAGAGGTGGAATCGGAACCGCCCTGCGTCAGAATCGGCTTGCACTCATCAGGCAGAGTGGCATCGCGGGCAGCCATGCGGGCGCGGTTGCCCCAGACAGTGTTGATCTCGCCGTTATGCGCCAGGGCACGACAAGGCTGCGCGCGGTGCCAGGTCGGCGTGGTGTTGGTGGCGTAACGCTGGTGGAAGAGTGCGAACGACGTCACGAAGGCCTGATTGGCCAGGTCGGGAAAGAATTCGGGCAACAGACGGCCGGCGCACATCGACTTGTAGACAATGGTCTGGGTCGAGAGCGAACAAAGGTATCCGTCGGCCTCACCCGAAGCCAGGAAGCCGTCAAACTTCTTGCGCGCCAGGTACAGGCGACGCTCCACGTCCGTGGAGGTGTCGTCGGTTGTGGCGATCACCTGCTTGATGACAGGCATGGTGGAGAGGGCGATCTCACCCAGCGTCTCCGGACGGGTCGGCACCGTACGCCACGCCAGGACCTTAAACGACTGAAGCTCCAGCGAGCGGACAATGGCGGCCTCGGTTTTGGCTGAATCCACCGGCAGGAAGCACATACCGACGGCCAGCGGCTTGCCCGCCGGAAGGTCCAGTTTCAGCTCTTCCAGCAGCAACGCGCGCGGTACTGCCGCCATAATGCCTACGCCATCCGACGATTTGCCATCGGCCGCAACTGCGCCGCGATGGGCGAGACGGGCAAGGGCGGTCAGGGCTTTGGCCAGAATGTCATACGACGGCGTGGCAGACACCTGAGCGACGAAACCAACGCCGCAGGAGTCATGGTCAAAGCGAGAGTCGAGAAGCGAGGGCACTGACATCTTCATAGCGATGAACCTGGGTAAAGCCTTCCTGTCATTCGGGGACACCTGCAGGTAGACGCTCGCGATGGCGCATACACATTCGCCTGAAAAGCGGTACTACTGGGAGTCCGGTCTTTATTCTACGCCGATTTCCCCGCCCCGAAACACCGTCCAGAGGCATGGATCTCGACCTGAGAGCGACACCGCCAGGCACTTGACATAGCGGCTGTGAATATTTATACATGATCTTGTATTTTTATGCATCACCAACGTAGTGCCGGCCGTCAAAAGCAGGTGCTGCGTTTTTCTGCTGTTCAAAGCGGCAGAGGATGCAGGACGGGTGAATAGAAATTCAGTATGAAACAGCAACGGCACAGTGCAATTCGAGAGCTCCTGGTGACGACGACGGTCACCAGCCAGGATGAGCTGCGCAGAAAGCTGGCCAAGCGCGGTTTCAACGTCACGCAGGCGACCCTGTCCCGGGACATGCGCGAGTTAAACCTCTACAAGGGCCCGAACGGGTATACGCTCGCCAATTCCGCCGTAGCCGAGGATGACCGGTCTCCGGAGATCAATGACCTGTTGAAGAGCTTCGGTCTGGAGGTACGGCAGGCGATGAACCAGGTCGTCATCATCACGA
>NZ_JBFRCY010000314.1:0-9561 GCF_052113305.1 Terriglobus sp. YAF25 | reverse complement strand
GGCCGGCAGGACATCGTCCTTGATCTGCTTGACGATATCGAGTGTCGAGACCGAGCCGGTCTTCATGATGGTGAGCAGAGCCGCGGGCTTTCCATTCGAGCGCGCAACGTTCTGCTGCACCGACCATCCGTCACGCACATGCGCCACGTCGCGCATGTAGACCATGGCCCCGTTCACTTCTTTGATGGGGACGCATGGCCACGAAAGGGCGTCCACCGGGCTGGAGTTGGTACTGACGGTATACTCCGTGTTTTCAACTTTGGCGGTACCCGATGGCAGCGTTACGTTCTGCGCATTGATGGCGCTGGTAATGTCAACCGGCGTAAGGCCTTTTGCCAGCAGGGCATTCTGGTCGAGATCGACCATGATCTGGCGAGCCACTCCACCATAAGGCGTAGGCAGCAGCGTGCCGGGGACTTTAGTGAGTTGCTGACGGACGCGGAAGAGACCGTAGTCGTAGATTTCGGATTCGGAGAGGGTGTCGCTCGAGAGCGATAGCTGGATGATGGGTACGGTCGAAGCGCTAAAGCGTAGAATCCACGGCGGATTCACACCCTGCGGCATGCGGAAGCGGATGGAGTTTACGGCGGCTCCAACCTGCGACATCGCAGCATCGATGCGGACCTGCGGCTGGAAGGAGATCTTGATCACCGCAGCGCCGCTGGTGGTCTGCGAGTCGATGGATTTCACGTCGTTCACCACCGCCATGACGAACTCGCTGAAGGTGGTGATGCGCTGTTCCATCTCCTTTGCCGGAAGGCCGGAGTAGGACCAGATCACCGTGATCTGCGGGATATCGATATTGGGGAAGATGTCGGTCGGTGTCGTCGCAATCGACGAGAAACCCATGATCAGAATGAGGATCGACGCTACTATGAAGGTGTAGGGGCGATCGAGAGCAAAGCGGACGATCCACATAAAGTCGTCTTCCCTTTCGAAGGTCGATTTCCGTTTCGAGTATTTTGATGCGCGTCGAATTAGTTGGATTCAGCTTTTGCAATCGCGCGTCGTTTTAGGTGGGGAGCACGTCTAATTTCGTATGGGCAAGTTGACCGATAAAGAAGCGGCACAGATTGCGAAGGCGCTGGGAGATCCGAACCGGCTCGCAATTTATGGACAGATTGCCCAGGCCGACGAGCTCTATTGCGGCGAGATCTGTGAACGGCACACCATCTCGCCGGCAACGATCTCACACCATCTGAAGGTATTGACGGATCTTGGCCTTGTCACCTCGCGCAAAGAGGGCCTGAACGTGTATTACCGTTCGCAGCCGGAGACGATCGCGGCGTATCGGAAGTATCTGACGGAGCTTGGTGGGAAGTAGCGCTTTTGTTTGTCATCCTTTGCTTCGTTGCGAAATGACGAATGTGCGGTCCGATGTCGTGCATCGACGCCGGTGAATTTTGACCTCAGCGGCTGAAGCCGCACGTTTTGCAGACTTTGTACGGCACGGCTGAAGCCGTGCCCTTAAACGACAATCGCGCTTCGCGCGACTAAAGCACGATATTGCGCTGCGCGCGATCGGATACAGGGCGGATCGTGCGCAGTTCCATCCTTCCGTTGAGCGCAGCGCAACCACTTCGCACCACAGGTGCGAATGCTTTGCTTAAGGGCATGGCTTCAGCCATGCCGTACGGACACCTAAACGAGGAGCGGCTTCAGCCGCTGAGGGCAGCGTCGCAAGAGAAGCAGATTTCTCCGCTGTCGCTACGAAATGACAAAAACGAATCGAGTGTATGGATTTATCGTTTTGAGGTCTTAGGCTTGTCTTCTTCCGCGCGGAAGAGATGCACGATTGCGGCGAAGACTTCGTCCACGATCTCCGGCATGAGACGCTTCTGATCTCTTACCCAGATCTCCACGCACATTCCAGTTGCGGTCATCGTGAGGCTTGCAAGGATTCTGTGTTCCAGTGCGGACTCCTTCACTGCCCGCTTTGAGCGGCTGACAAAGGCCTGCGTTACCTCTCGCTCCAATAAAGGAACCTGAAGAAACTGCGCCATCCGCGCCGCAGGACTGCGCTCTGCTACCTGGACCACGCGTTCCGTCGTGTGCAGTGTCGGTGCGAGCACCTGTTTGATGGCGGCCTTCGCGGCCTCCAGCGAGTTCAGATCCGCCTTCTGATCGCGGATCGCCTGCGCCAATGCCTCTCCGTAACGTTTTACGGTCGCGCCCATCACATCTTCCTTCGACCCGTAGTAGCGGAAGAAGGTACGGCGCGAAACGCCGGCTTTGGCCGCGATCTGGTCGACGTGCACATTGTCGAAGCCGTGCTCAAAAAAGAGATCGATCGCCGCGTTCCAGATCTCGCCGCGTACGACCTCCTGTTTCTTTGCCTGCAGCGAGTTGCGGGGGGAGGGGTCGTGGACTGCCATACGGCGATTGTAACCCTGTTGGCCACGATTGGCACATTAAGTTGACAATGGCACAGTGTGCCATTACGCTCAAATCAGATATTCACCTCGCGACCCGGAAGCTGCCCGATGCCGACACGCCCTTTGCACGACCTTTCCTCCCGATCCAGAAATCTTGCCGCCCTGCTGCTGGTTACGCTGCTGCCTGCCGGCTGCTTCCGCAAGAAAGCAGACAACACGGTCAACGCCGCGACGGTTGTGCAGGTGAACGCGGCACGTGCGATTGGAAGGCAGGTTGCCGTCACCCTCTCTGAGACAGGCAGCTTCGTCGCCGAGGAGTCTTCGGATGTTGCGCCTGCGGTCTCCGGCCGCGTGATTCGCACACCAGTCTCCGTCGGAGCCTTCGTCAAGGCCGGCGAGGTGATCTGCGAGCTTGACCATCGTGATGCCGAGCTGAAGCTGACTCAGTACAAGGCGCAGCTTGCCGAAGCACAGGCTTCACTGCGTCAAGCACAGTCGCGCATCGGCTTGGGTACCGGCAACTTCGACGCCTCACACGTTCCTGAGGTCGCCGCCGCCAAGGCCACCTACGAATCCTCCGCCGCACAGGCCAGACTCGCTGCAGCCGATGCCAAACGCTACGCCAACCTGGTCGCTACTGGCGATGTCTCGCAGAGTGTCTACGAGAAACAGCGCACCCAGGCCGAGACCGCCGAGKCCCAGGCGAATGCATCGCGGCAGCAGTACGAAGGCGCGCTCAACACCGCCCGGCAGAGCTACCAGGCGGTCAACTCCTCACAGGCATCGCTCGAAGCCATGCAGGCGCAGGTTGGGCAGGCGGAGAAGGCGCTCGCCGATACCACCATCCGCGCGCCTTTCGATGGTTATGTCAGCGCGCGGCCAATCGCTGTCGGTGAGTACGTCACCACTTCGAGCTCGGTTGCCACGGTAGTCCGTATGGACACACTCAAGCTGCAGTTGCAGACACCGGAGAAGAGCGCTGCGGGCCTGAAAGTAGGCATGCCGGTCACAGCTCGCGTTGCTGCCTACGGTGACCGTGACTTCACAGGCGCGACCTCCGCCCTCAATCCGGCCGTCAATCCCGACTCACGCTCCTTTGTCCTTGAAGCACGCTTCGCTAACAGCGACAGCACACTGCGCCCGGGCATGTTTGCCAGTGCACGCGTGGTTCTTCCTGGAACAGAAAACGCCGTCTTCGTTCCAAAGGCAGCGGTCGTCCGCGACCGCACTACCGATTCCAACCAGATCTTCGTCGTCGATGGCGGCAAGGCGCATCTGCGCGTTGTCACCTTGGGCGAGACCGAGAACGGCTCCCTTCGCGTCCTCAGCGGCTTGACCGCCGGCGAAATGGTAGCCCTCAACAAGCAGTCTGACCTGTACGACGGCGCCTCCGTCGCAGTACAGGCAGCCCGGTAAGGAGTTCAACCCATGCACGGTTTAGCTAAACTCTGCGTCCGCCGGCCTGTCTTTGCCACCATGCTGATTCTTTCGCTTATGGTGGTGGGCGCCTTCTCTTACTTCAGCCTCGGCGTCGATCTGCTGCCCAAGGTTGATGTGCCTACTGTCGCTGTGACAGTCGCCGATCCGGGAGCTTCGCCGGAAGAGATCGAGACCGAGATCAGCAAGAAGGTCGAGGACGCGGTCAACACCATCAGCGGCATCGACGAACTGCGCTCCAACTCCTCCGAGGGCCAGGCGCAGGTCATCATTACGTTCGACCTGGATAAGAACGGCGACGTCGCCGCTGAGGAAGTCCAGAACAAGATCAACCTCATCCGCAACGATCTTCCGCAGACAGCGAAGGCGCCGGTGGTGCAGAAGTTCGATCCCGATGCCGCTCCCGTGCTACAGATTGCGGTTTCCGCGCCACGATCGTTGCGCGATCTTACGTTGATTGCCGACAAGCTGCTGCGGCAGAAGCTTGAGAACATCAGCGGCGTCGGCCAGGTACAGCTCGTCGGCGGAGCCAAACGCGAGATCCACGTCAACGTCGATCCGGAGCGTTTGCGCGCCTATAGCCTGACTATCACCGATGTGGTTAACGCCGTGCGCCAGCAGAATCTCGAACTGCCCGGAGGCTCGCTCAACGCGGGGACGCGTGAGTTCACGGTGCGCACCATGGGCCGCATCACCATCCCAAGGACGTGCGCACGCAGGTCGTGCAGGATCAGTCCATCTTTATCGAAGCTGCGATTGAGTCCATCAAGCATCACCTGATCGAAGGCAGCATCTTCGCCTGCGCTATCATCTTCGTCTTCCTTGCCAACTGGCGTACGACGCTGATTGCCGCGATTGCTATTCCCACCTCCATCATCTCGACCTTTGCGCTGATGAAAGCGATGGGCTTCACACTGAACCAGATCACCATGCTCGCCCTGACGCTGATGGTCGGTATCGTGATCGACGACGCCATCATCGTGCTGGAGAACATTTACCGTTTCATGGAGGAGAAGGGCATGTCTCCCTTCGAGGCGGCGATCGAAGGAACGCGTGAGATCGGTCTGGCCGTGATGGCGACGACCTTGTCGCTGCTCGCGGTCTTTCTACCGGTGGGTTTCATGGGTGGCATCGTCGGGCGCTTCATGAGCTCCTTTGGCTTTACCTCGGCCTTCGCCATCGCGGTCTCGCTGCTGGTCTCGTTCACACTAACGCCGATGCTCTGCTCGCGGTTCATCAAGGTTCCGGCGAAGAAAGACGGCCATCAACACGCTGCTGGACAACAGGGTTCCGGTCGCCACGGTTCAAAGGACTCGCGCTTCTTCCAGTACATCAACGGCCACTACCTGCGGCTGCTGCAGTGGTCGATGGCCCATCGCAAAGCCGTCGTGATGATCTGTGGGGGCACCATCCTGAGCCTGATTCCGCTTTTCATCCTCGTCGGCAAAGACTTTACTCCCGCCGACGATCAGTCGCAGTTCAACGTCCTGATCCGCACGCCCGAGGGAAGCTCCCTGGCAGCAACTACGCAGGAGACTGAGGCCATCGCACAGGCCATCCGCAAGCTGCCCGGAGTAAAGACCACGCTGATGACAGCGGGTGGTGGAACCGATGGCGCGGTGAACAGCGCCAGCATCTACGTCAAGTTGGTGGATGTCGCCGACCGTCATAACACCCAAACCGACCTGATGCAGCAGACCCGTAAGCTGCTGACCACCTTCCCCAGCAACCTGCACACCAGCGTCGAGCTGGTGGCCGCCGTCGGCAACGGAGCCAGTAATGCCCAGGTGCAGTACTACATTCAGGGTCCGGACCTCGACAAGCTGACGCAGTATTCCGACGAACTGCTGGCGCGGATGAAGAAGATTCCCGGTGTGACCGATGCCGACTCCTCCCTGCGCAGCGGCAAGCCTGAGGTTCGCCTGGAGATCGATCGCGCCCGCGCTGCCGACCTCGGCGTCTCCGTCAACAACATCGAACAGGCACTTAATACCCTGGTCGCCGGCGAGACCGCATCGACCTTCAACGCAGGTGATGAGCAGTACGATGTTCGCGTCCGCGCCGGGGAGCAGTTCCGCAGCCGCATCGAGGAACTGAATAAGATCACGGTTCCTTCGACACGCCAGTTAGGCTACGTCGGGCTGAATGAGGTGGTATCTACCCAGAGCTCCACCGGCCCTTCCTCCGTGAACCGCATCGCGCGGCAGCGGCAGGTCACGGTAAGCTGCAACGTTCTGCCCGGCTACTCGCAGTCGCAGGTCCTCACGTCGCTGCAGAAGGCCGTCGCCGAAATGCACCTGGACCCCGACTACCGCACCGGTCTCGCCGGAGCCTCCAAAGAGCTTGGCCGCACCGGCTACTATTTCCTGCTGGCCTTCGCCCTGACCTTCATCTTTATGTACATCGTGCTGGCAGCTCAGTTCGAGTCGTTCATTCACCCGGTGACCATCCTGCTGACGCTGCCGCTCGCTGTTCCCTTCGGCATCCTGGCACTGCTGCTTACCGGGCAGACGGTCAACATCTTCTCCGCGCTTGGCCTGCTGCTGCTCTTCGGCATTGTGAAGAAGAACGCCATCCTGCAGATCGACCACACCAACGGCCTGCGCGCTGAGGGCATGCCTCGGTATGATGCGATTCTGCAGGCCAACCAGGACCGTCTGCGCCCCATCCTGATGACCACACTCGCGCTGGTCGCGGGCATGCTGCCGCTGGTCATCTCGCGTGGAACCGGCTCAGCCACCAACCGCTCCATCGGAGTGCTGGTGGTCGGCGGCCAGTCGCTCTGCCTTCTACTGACGCTCATCGCTGTGCCGGTCTTCTACTCCCTGTTTGAGGACATCGCCGAACACCCCATCTGGAGCAAGCCGGTCCGTATGGCACAGTCTCTCTTCGCTCGCATTCCCACGTGGAAGCGCAATACGGTCTCCGCGCCGGAACCTTCGAATGAGGTCGCCTAGCATGAAGCAGTTTGTTCTCGCACTCTCTCTCGCTTCGGCGGCCACATTTGCGCAGGAGGTTGGGCCGACATCGCCACCGCTGCCGCCTGCGGTTACGCTGCAGATCGCCCCACGCATCGGCATCACCGGCGAAGCTCCCATTGCGCTGCCTGACGTGATTCAGGCGGTCCTCGCCAACAACCGCGATATCGAGGTCTCGCACCTGGCGCAGCGAAAGGCCGTGCTCAACCTGAAGGCAGCCCGGGGATACTTCGATCCTGTTATCGGCGGCAATGCTCACACCATGCGCCAGGTCACGCCGGTCTCGTCGTCGCTCGGCGGTGCTACGAACGGCGCCCTGACACAGAAGGAGCTCTATGCCGATCCGCAGATCAGCGGCAACTCACCCTGGCTGGGCACGACCTACAAGCTCGACTTTGCTTCGACCCGGAGCAACAGCAACAACACCTACAACACGCTGAACCCCACCTACACCACATCAGCCACAGCCAACTTCACCCAACCGCTGTGGAGCGGCCTGCTCTTCGACCAGAACCGCGAACGCCTCAAGGTCGCACGCAAGAACATCGCACAGAGCGACGAACAGTTCAGGCAGCGCGTGATTGAGACGACGACGCAGGCGATCCATGCCTATTGGGAGCTCGACTATGCGCTGCGCAACCTCGATGTGCAGATCGAGGCCGTGCGCCTGGCCGAGCAGCAGGACGCCAGCAACCGTCGCCAGGTGGAACAAGGCACGCAGGCGCCGATCGACGTCATCCAGACACAGACGCAGATGTCGACCTATCAGCAGAACGTCTTCAACGCGCAGCAGCAGGTCACCAAGGCGGAGAACTCTCTGAAGGCGCTGATACTGCCCAATCGCAGCGATCCGCTGTGGAGCGTTGCTCTGAAGACAGCCAGCAGCCCCACGGAGTCATCGCCTATTCCCACACTTGAGGAGGCAATGCAGCAGGCGCTTGCCGATCGTCCTGACCTCAAAGCCGGAGCCATCGGAGTCCAGGTCAGCGGTCTCGACGCACGTCTCGCCCACGAGCAGGCAAAGCCGCAGATCGACCTTACGGCACAGCTCGGCGTGCAAGGGCTCTCGGGCCGCGCCGTACCGCAGTCCTCCGATCTCTTCGGGAGCTTGTTTGCTCCAGTGATCACGCGCATCAACGATCTTTCGACCCTCGCTGGCCTGGCGCCGATCTCGCTCTCCGGTGGTGGAAGCTCCAGCTCGGTACCATCGTTTTTTGTCGGCGGCTATGACCAGTCGCTCGGCAATCTGCGCGATGGACGTTTTCCCATCGTCAAGGTCGGAATCCAGATGTCGTGGCCTATCGGCAATCGGACTACACGTGCACAGGCCGCCGTTGCCGATGCCAATAAGAAGCAGACCATCGCACAACAGCAGCAGCTTGAGATGACTGTCGAAAGTGACGTGCGGAATGGTTTGCAGCAGCTTATCAATGCGGATCTGGTGCTGAGTGCCTCGCACCGTGCCGCAATACTCGCGCAACAGCAGTACGACAGCGAGCAGCGTCAGTTCAAGGCGGGCACGTCGACGGTTTATCTGGTGCTTCAGCGGCAGAATGAGTTGATCAGCGCCAAGCTGCGTGAGATTCGCGCGGCTGCGGATAGGGGCGAGGCCGAAGCAGACTTTGATCGCGCCACGGCGAATACATTGCGGCGGCAGAATATTGACATTGTTGCGGTTTCGAAGAAGCTGTAATCAGCTACTGCAATCCCTACTGGGTGCCCCACCCTCGCAACGCTAGGGTGGGTTAGGAATACCCATGAACTCTCAATAAGAACAACCCATTTTTGCTATTTGAAGTGATGAATCGATCGTTCATTGCTCTTGTGACTTCCCTGCCCACCCTAGCGTTGCGAGGGTGGGGCACCCCGGTAGGAAAGAACAAGAGCGGTCGCGCGTAGCGCGATACCCCACCCTTTGTCTTTCACCCCAGCGAACAAGTTCGCCGGGGACCCCGATTCGACAAAGAATGGGGCAACGGGATTATCAGCTCAACTGACGATCTGCTTCCTTGATCGGCATGTCATTGATGCTGGCTTCACGGCGCTGCATCAACCCAGAGGGCACAAACTCCCATAGCTCGTTGCCGTAGCTGCGGAACCACTGGCCGCTGTCGTCGTGGCACTCATAGAAGAACTTCACTGCGATGCGGTTCTCGCGAAAGGCCCAGAGTTCTTTCTTGAGCTTGTAGTCGAGCTCCCGGTTCCACTTTCGCCGCAGGAACTCGATCACCGCCTGACGGCCATCGAGGAACTCGGCACGGTTTCTCCAGTGCGTGTCCTCGGTGTAGGCCGCGGCAACGCGCTCCGGATCGCGCGTGTTCCACAGGTCTTCCGCAAGCTGCACCTTGCGTGCTGCCTGTTCGGGATCGGTAAAAGGCGGGGCGATGACGGTGCTCATAAGGAATCTCCTGCTGCAATCATGGTACGGAATTGAGATTACGCCCCGATCAAGGGCAATGCACCTGATTGGAAGTCGTGCGGCGGAAGGGATAAAACAAAACGGTTCGCGCACAGCGCGAATACCCACGTCCCAGAAGCGGGACATGGGGCACCCGGTATGTGCTTGCTAAATTGTCGGGTGGCAGAACCATCCGAGCTCTGATGCCACGGCGAAGGTCTGTTGTATGGTGGCTACTTGTTCTTCACCAGCAATAACCTCCACGGCTTCTGCGATCGTCTTTCCCTCTTGCAGTGCGTCCAGCAGCCGGAACTCGCCTTCTTCCAGCGCGCGGTAGTACACACTCGCCTTCTTCCAGCGCGCGGTAGTACAC
>NZ_JBFRCY010000313.1:0-5027 GCF_052113305.1 Terriglobus sp. YAF25 | reverse complement strand
TTTCGGGGCAGGTGGGCCGTGCGCAAACGACGCCTCCCGTCATCGAGCTGCCGGCCCGCTACCGGGACTGGAAACTGATTTCCGTCGCGCATGAAGCAGGCAAGCTGAACGATCTCCGTGCCATCCTGGGCAACGATCAGGCCGTAGACGCGTTTCGCCGCAAGGACCTTCCCTTTCCTGACGGCGCAATTATCGCTCGCCTCGCCTGGACATACACGCCATCCGAAGAAAACAACAAAGCCTTTGGACAAGAGCAATCCTTCGTAGCGGGAGCGCCAACAAACATCCAGCTCATGGTGAAGGACTCGAAGCAATACGTCGCCACCGGCGGTTGGGGCTTTGCTCAATTTACTAACGGAAAGCCCGATGGTCCCGAGGCATTAAAAAACTGCTACTCCTGCCACGTGCCAGCTAAAGAGCGTGATTTCATCTTCACCCGCTACGCACCCTAGGAGGGTCCTAATACGCTCTGTCTTGTCGATGAGCGAGTCCAGAGGCCACATGAACTGAAGAAGGCCACGGAAGGCAGTCGCAACGCAGAGGATGATATCCAAAAGGGTTCACCATTGCGGGGAACCCTCTTGGCAAAAAGGTTTGAAAGCCTATCCCGGAAGAGGCTCATATCCCCTTCACGCTACATCGCGCCTGTCGGCGTAGGTCCGGCGGTCGTCAGCTTTGGTGTCGGAGCCTGCCTCGCTCGATGAAGATACGTCCTGCGCGCCCGTTTCCTTCAGCGCAGCCTTTGCCACATCGATTTGCTCGGATGTCGAGCAATGAACGGAAAGCAATGTGCCGCCCCCCTTCACCGCGCCCTCGTAACGCTTTGCCTCAAATTCGGGGATCCCCAGACCAACCAGGGCGCCTACCATACCGCCCACCGCGCCACCCACACCTACCCCAGCCAGAGAAGCGACAATTGGGCCGGCCGCGATGAGCGGACCAACGCCCGGGATAGCTAAAGCTCCAATACCTGCCAGCAATCCCAATGTTCCACCAATCAGTCCACCGGAAGTAGCTCCAGTTGCAGTGCCCTCTGGAGCTTTGGTTTTCTTCTCGTGAGCGAAAGCGCGTGTGCTCTCGTCGTCCGGTAGAAGAACCGAGATAGCGGAGTTTGTGAACCCTCTGGAGAGCAGGTGATCGACAGCGGACT
This sequence comes from Terriglobus sp. YAF25, assembly GCF_052113305.1. Classification (NCBI taxonomy): domain Bacteria; kingdom Pseudomonadati; phylum Acidobacteriota; class Terriglobia; order Terriglobales; family Acidobacteriaceae; genus Terriglobus; species Terriglobus sp. YAF25. Next base: position 3,877 of record NZ_JBFRCY010000313.1, on the reverse strand, counting down.
CCGCTGAGGCTGCTGTCTTATAGATACCGAATACAGCTACATTCTTATCGGACATATGTATCTCCTATGGCTGGCGAACCAGCCTGATTTTGTCTCAAGCGGCTTACTGTTTTACCGTCAGTTGATTGATCACTTTGCCAGAGGTCGCGCTAGTCGCATCGGCAAAGACTTTGTTCTTCTCCTCTTCAGATTCGACCGGGCCTTTAAGTGTGACTCGCCCGTTGCTCGTGATGACCTTCACGTTGTGCGCGTATGTTGAAAGATCCTTATCTGCCATGATCGCTTTGCGAACGCTGGCCGTTATCTGGACATCAGATTTGGCGTTCGATTGCTGATCCGCATCAAGGGACTCTTTTTTGTTCTGACGTGTGTTGTCAGGAGCGTTTTGCGCGTTGACCAGAGGAAGCGCGAAACAACAGGCAAGAGCCGTGACGGCAAATTTCGATGGGAGAGTACGCGGCATTTTCATAGGGGAACGACCTTTCGCCGGAAGCACTAGGAATCTCACCGGGCCTTTATTCGATCCGGTTTCAGGCGACTGAGATGTTGGGGGGTGAGAAGCAGTTGTCCTACAGATCATGAATAAACGCTCTGCCCTGGAAACCGCTGGGCGGCGTCGCGGTGACTCCTGAGAACCCGGATTTTCTCTTCCGTTCCGGCGGGTATCAGTGTTATGTTCCGGCTGGTATCAGCGTCATAAGGCTGGAGTAAATCTTCTACTCCGCCCGCAGCGCCTCCACCGGGTTTACCGTTGCGGCCCGCCGGGAAGGCAGATAGCAGGCCAGGAGCGAGGCCGCCGCCAGGAGCACCACCACCGCAGCCAGCGTCGCTACATCCCACGCCCGCACACCGAATAGCAATGACCCCATCAGGTTTGCCGCAGCGATCGAGCAGCCAACACCTGCCACGATGCCGAAGCAGCTCAGCCGTCCTGCCTCACGCAGGATCATGCCGTGGATCGTGCTCCTCTGTGCACCCAACGCCATGCGCACGCCGATCTCTCGTTTCCGCTGACTGACCGAGTAAGAGATCGTTCCGTACAGTCCGATCATGCTGAGCAGAAAAGCGATGCCCGCGAAGCCGCCCATCAGCCAGGCCGCCGAACGATGCAGCCAGGCTGAAGGGGAATCATGCATGCGCAGCTCCATCGTGGTTTCGTCTTCCACGCCGAGTTCAGGATTCAGCGCGCGCACCATAGCCGACAACGCCGGTAGCATCGACTCTGGCCGCTGTGAGGTACGCACCAGCAGGGAGAATGATCTCGATGGATCCTGCGCGAAGGATTCATACTCCGCAGGCCACTGCTCTGCATCGAGCGCACTATCCTTGATGTCGGCCACGACTCCAATAATCGTTCGGAGGGACTTTGCCGTCAGCTCGGTATCACCTATTTTTTTGCCGACGGGGTCCTCGTCGGGGAAGTACCTCCTCGCGAGAGATTCGTTAATGATCACCACCTTGGGATGAGTGGCGTCATCGGTTTCTGTGAAGAAGCGCCCGCGCACCAGTCTTGCCCGCAGTGTCTGGAAGAACCCCGCGCTAACCTCGCGGTTATTTACTTCGTTATGGACCCCGTTATACGGCTTGCCGACAAACCTGACCCAATCTGTATTGCAGTTGCAACTGATGGGCAGAGTCGTCGTCAATGCAGCCGCCTGCACACCAGGCAGGCTCCTCACTTTGTCCAGCACTGTGTTTGCAAGCTGATTCTGCTGCTCCTCCTTCTCGAATCCCACCCGTGGCAGGTCTACCGTCAGTGTTGCGAGATAACCGACATCGAAACCCAGGTCGATGTGCAGCATCTTCCATAGGCTCTTTGACAGCAGACCGGCCCCTGACAACAGAACAACCGCAAGCGCCACCTCCACGATTACGAGGTTCGCCCCCAGCCGCCGCCAGAAGGTACTTCCACCGGAACGACCTCCGTCGCTCAGGCTTTGCCGCAGCGCCGCCACCGGCAAACGAAGAATTGGCGCGATTGAGAACAGCACTGCCGCCAGCAATGAGACGGCAAGCGTGAAGATCCATACGTGCGCTGTCAGCCCCATGCTCGCGAGATAGGGCATACCGGCCAACATGTCCTTCGAGATCATTGCAAGCAATACGCGCGTCATCACTAAAGCCACGGCGGTACCGGCCGCTGTTCCCAGCAACACCAGAACCAGGCCTTCGGTCACATACTGTCTTGCCAACCTCACCCGCGAGGCTCCCAGAGCTCCACGCACCGCCATCTCCTGCCTGCGCTTCTCTGCCCGCACCAGCAGCAGGTTTGAGACGTTCACGCACGCAATCAGCAGCAACAGTGCCGCGCCACCTAACAGCACAAACAGGATCGGACGAACATCCCCCGTGATGGCCCTCGCCAGTGGCATCACGCTGGCGCCTTGTCCGCGATTCGAGTCAGGATACTGGCGCTCCAACTGCAGCGCGATACCCTTCATTTCCGCCAGCGCAGCCGCTACCGTCACACCATCCTTAAGGCGGCCGACGCCGTACAGGTTATGGCAGCTTCGCCGTCGCTCACATCCGTTTGTCGGCTGCAGCGATGTAAAGAACTCAGCGGTTCCGCGCGGGGCAAACTGGAATCCGGCAGGCAGAACACCGATGATCGTAGTCGGTATCCCGCTCAACTTCATGGTCTGCCCGATGACGTCCCTCTGTCCGCCGAACCGCTTCTGCCAGGTGGCATAACTCAACAGACCTACCGGCTGCTCCGAGACTGCATCCTCACCCGGGCGGAAGTCTCTTCCCTCCACCGGCACAACTCCCAAGGCGCGGAAGAAGCCCGCGCTGACCCTCAGCCCGGGAACCGGCTCCGCCCCTTGCGGTGTCTGCAATAAATATCCGCTCCAGCCGTAGACCTCGATCGACTGGAATACTGTATTCATCCTCTTCCAATCCACATAGTCCAGATAAGACAGATTCGAACGCGGAAACAGGTCCAGGCTCTCGTTCACATCCATCAAACGGTCAGGCTGAGCATATGGCAAAGGCTGCAGCAGCGCCGCGTCCACAAACGCAAAGATGGTGACGCTCGCGCCGATACCCAGCGTCAGCATCAGGATTGCCGTGATCGCGAAACCGGGGCTGTGAGTCATCTGCCGAACGGCGTAGCGGATGTCCTGCACGACCGTCTCCCAACGGAAGGCCACAACGTCATGGCTGCGTTCTCTCAGGCGGGTCGTGTTTCCGAACTGGACGGCAGCCTTTCTGTGAGCCTCGGGGCCGGCGGTTCCGTCAGACCGCAGCTCTTCTTCGATCTGCTCGCGGTGGAACTCCATCTCTTCCCGCAGCTCAGCCTCAAACCTGCTACGCCGAAACAGAAACAGCAGCCGATTCATCCACCGCCCAGAAGCGCTCATCCCTCTACCTCCACATCGCGCATCACCCGCCCAATGGCCGCAACCATCTGCTCGAAGCGCGACAGCTCCACCCCTAGCTGTTTACGGCCTGTTGCCGTCAGCGTGTAGACACGCACCCTGCGGTTCGACGGTGTCCGCTTCCACTCCGCCTTCACCCAGTCCTCCAGCAGCAGACGCTGCAACGCCGGATACAGCGAACCCTCTTCCACCGTCAGCACCTCGTCCGACGTCTGCCGGATGGACTGCGCAATGGCATAGCCGTGTAACGGACCACGGGTCAGGGTCTTGAGGATCATCATGTCCAGGGTTCCCGGCATCAGGTCTGCTTTTCTGCTCATGGCTGGGTATCGTAGACAATCTATGCATAGAAAAGCAACGGTATTTTCCGAAACGAATCGTTGCGAAGGTGGGAGCAGCGGGGTCCCCGGCCAGCTTGCTGGCTGGGGTGTTCAGCGGGCTTCAGCCCGCTGACAAAGGACTAGAAGTAAATGGGCTTTTTTAGCCCTGGGCCTTCC
>NZ_JBFRCY010000312.1:0-9187 GCF_052113305.1 Terriglobus sp. YAF25 | reverse complement strand
GCCTTGCGATCCCGATGTTGCCACTTCGAACCTCCATACGAAAGGGTTTTGCCAACTACGGACGTTAGAGCACTTTCCCTGTTGCTGGGTATCCCGAAAAGGGTATGCAGCGGCGTTTTCATTGCGGAAAACGCCCATAGATGCCGAGGCCCTACACTACACCTACAGGGAAAATGCCTAGCCTTGCACGAATTCGTAAGTGTAGGAGAGCAGGCCGTCACCGATCTTTCGTGTGTTGAGCAGATGCAGCGGCTTCTTCTTGTTAGTCTCGTCGAAGATACGCAGGCCGGTTCCCAGCATGACCGGGAAAACAATCAGCCGGAGTTCATCGGCCAGGTCCTGTTCAATCAGGGTGCGCACGAGCTGATAGCTCCCATAGACCACGATTTCCCCGTCCACTTTCCGCTTCAGCTCCGAAATATTCTTTACCGCATCTCCGTTGAGGACCGTAGAGTTGCTCCACTGAGGATGCTCGAGAGTCATCGACACGACGTACTTGGGGATGCTGTTCATTCTGTCCGCCCACTTGCGGCTTACGCGAACATCTGCGCCCTCGCCCGATAGCATCCGGGATGCGAACCACTCAAAGCTCCGCCTGCCCAGCAGTAGCGCGTCGGCACCCAGCGCTTCCTCCGTCTCGTTGGCGACCCAGCCTTCGAGGTCCTTGCCCCCCACGAACTGGTGGAACCAGCCGCCTTGCTCGAAGCCTTCCTGGCCGTCCGGATCTTGCACCACTCCATCGAGCGTTGCATTTGTGCTGATGACGATCTTTCCCATTTCCGTTCTCCTTTGAGAGTTGTCGGCTATCACTGGTCTAGACGCCGCGGCATCTGAAAAGGAGGCGCTCCGCGACCGCCCAGTTCACGTCCTGCCCGGCGTCTATATAGTTTGGAGCTGCACACAAGAGATGAGGTGGCAAGAGTGGAGCTGGCAAGAACTGACCTGATATCGAGGGCGCAGGCCGGCGACGGCGAGGCATTCCGAGCGCTGACCGAGCCACACCGTCGCGAGCTACACGTACACTGCTACCGGATGCTCGGATCGTTTCAGGATGCCGAGGACGCTGTCCAAGATACGATGCTCGGCGCGTGGCGAGGCCTCGAAGGATTCGACGGGCGCGCCTCACTTCGCACCTGGCTCTATCGCATCGCCACCAATCGATGCCTCGATGCGTTGCGCTCTGCTCGCCGGCGTCCTGCAAAGCAGTGGGACATCCCGGGGATCAGACCACCGGAACCCACTCGACTCGGCGAAATCCACTGGCTCGAGCCCTATCCCGACGCCCTTCTGGACGGTGCGATCAGTGTGCCGCTCGGTCCGGAGGCGCGCTACGAACAAACCGAATCCATTTCTCTGGCCTTTGTGACCGCCCTGCAGGTCTTGCCGCCTCGCCAACTCGCAGTCCTCATCCTGCGCGACGTCCTCGGATTCCACGCGAACGAAGTAGCCGAGATGTTGGACACCACCGTCGAATCGGTTAAAAGCACTCTCAAGCGCGCGCGTGCAGGAATGCAGCGCCGACTACCGGTGCCTGCCGACGTAGCACCGCCCCCTAGTAGGGACTCACCTGCAGAGGACGCGATTGTAGCGAAGTTTGTCATCGCCTTCGAAGCTGCCGACATCAACGCGTTGGTGGCTTTGTTGACCGACGACGTTTTCCTCTCGATGCCACCGATCCCGCTGGAATACCAAGGCCTAAACAGCGTGACCCGCTTCTTCGCATTCGTTTTCGGCTCGGAACAGAGATTCCAGTTGTTACCGACGCGAGCCAACGGTGGGCCGGCATTCGTTTATCGACACACAGCCGCCGGCATCAACGGAAGCGGCCTCTTAGTCCTCACTCTCGCCGGTGACCGAGTCAGCGCCATTATCCGCTTCGAAGAAACTGTCCTGCCCACATTCGGCCTACCGCCGTCCCTCCCGAGTGCACAGTAGACCGCCCTCGCGTTCGTGTTGGATTTGAAGGCGGTCTACCCATCTATGGGAATGTTGGTCAAGGGCCGACTTGATCGTTACCGATCCGGGTTTGAACAGGCCACGACGGGGGCGACCATTGCTGGTCCCCCCGCACTTCGCATAGATCACTAATTATGAATTCAACGTCTTTATGAATTCGGCGTCACAGAAAGGAACTTACTCCTGTGCATCATTCACTTCGCTACGTACTGGTAATGCTGCTAACTTCGGCAACATCGCTGTCTGCGAATTGGTGCGGGACCGTCGACCCAATACAATTGCGTTGATTAAGATTTGCCTTTGAGGACCACCGATGTTGCGTTGTGGAGCCGCTCTTACGAATTTGTCCCTTTGCATTTTTTTAACAGAAACTGACAAGTCAGAAGCAACCGGAGGTAACTCCTCACAAACGCTGATATAGATCGTAGGGCACGTGGCAATCTCACCGGGATGGAAGTTCCCGGAGATGTGGGATACAAAAGACGGCTCAGCACGCGATCATTGCGATAGCAACGTTCCATAAATCTGCAGGAAATGCTTCATTGCTTTACATCTTTTGAAGGACTATCCGCGTTCCACGATTTTGCACGGGGAGCCAAATATGACGACCGCCTCGAAATGCACTGTTGCTTTGGTCTCTGCGCTGTTTCTGCTTGTAGCGCCCGCGCATGCACAAGATCCGGCTCACGCGCCCGCAAAGCGCACACAGCCAGGGCATGATCCCGACGGGAAGCCGCGGATTGCTTTTCTCACGCATCGCCTAGGCGCTGACCATGCCGAAGGGATCTCGATGATCGATATGAACGGTGACGGCTTTGTCGATCTGCTGAGCGGCGCTTACTGGTACGGAAACCCAGGAAGGCAAGGCGGTGAATGGAAGCAGCACCAGTTCCGCACTGTCGGGATTCACAACGAGTTCGTCTCAGATTGCGGTGAGTGGGTCATTGATGTTGATCACGACGGCCTGCCTGACCTGGTGACTGCTGGATGGATCTCAAATGGCGTTTGGTGGTTCCGCAATCCAGGTCCGCAAGCCACAGTGCTCGGCGAACAATGGAAAGGCGAAAAGATCACGGATAGCTTTGACACAGAGGGCGGAGTTTTCGCCGATATTACTGGGGATGGCAGGCCGGATCTTGCGTTAGCTCACTACAACCGAGCCGGTGTCATTTGGATAGACTTCGCTACCAACAGGCCGAAGGTGCACCACCTCGGCGACAGCGAGCAGGATGGACATGGCATCGGCATCGCCGACATCGATGGAGACGGTAAAGCTGACATTCTCACGACGCACGGGTGGTTCCAGCAAATCAACGCGGATGCGGACAAATGGCAGTGGCATCCTGATTGGACTCTCGGTGAAACAGGCTTTCCCATACTTGCCTACGACGTGAACCACGACGGCAAGATGGATCTCATCTACGGACAGGGACATGGCTACGGTCTCTACTGGCTCGACCAGGCCGGCACACACGAACATCCACAGTGGATTCGCCACACGATTGACGACTCTTTCTCGCAATCGCACGCCTTGGCGCTGGTGGATCTCAATGGCGACGGCAGCCTGCAACTTGTCACCGGCAAACGCTATCGTGCACATTCGGGCGGGGATGCAGGCGCGTACRATCCGACGGTGGTGTATGCCTATCGGCTGCCTGTTGCAACAGAGCTTGCGGCAGCGAAGACTCACACCGGTACGAACACGGCAGACCCGACAATGACCATTTCAGATCCAGCCGCTGATCCTGTATTCAATCGCATCGCTCTCTCTGTCAATGGTACGGCTACAATCGGCACGCAGATCGTTACGGCGGACTTCGATCAGGACGGCGATCTTGACCTGGCGACAGCCGGAAAGCTGGGCGTTCATGTCTTTGAGAATCTTAAAGTGAACGAGATAAAGAAGGCCGCACGAGAGGATATGCAGCCCATCAATCGCGCATGGCCGTTTCCTGGCGAAGGAGCTGAAGTACCACAGGAAGATGGGCCGGCAGTTCCAAAGTAGCCGGCTGCTGATAAGTACTTAGTTCCTTATCGGAGCGAGGTGGAGCGGCGCGGAATCTCGTATCGAACGAAAACCCCTCACGTCTTCCTCCCTGTCCAATACCGGACGTCAGTTTACGGAATCGGACGATTACAGCGCTCATTCTTTCGCCAACACCGCATAAATCGCTGATATTCCATTCCATCCGAACCATTCCCTTGCCCTCGGCATCGGAGCCACCACCGCCATCTTCACCCTCACCTACCAGGTCATCCTTCGCTCCATGCCCGTCGAGCACCCCGAGCAGCTCTACAAGGTCGGAAAAGAGATCGAGTGCTGCGTCGACGGAAGCCAGCAGGGGCATTGGCGTCTCTTCTCTTATGACCTCTACCGCACCCTGCGCGATGAGACTCCGGGGCTCAATGGCCTCGCCGCCGTTCAGGCCGGCTCCGTCACCGTCAGCTCCCGTCGCAAAGGTGACTCCACCGGTCAGGTCCTCGAGGTTCGCTTCGTCTCCGGAAACTACTACACCGTTATGGGAGTAAAGCCCTTCGCCGGTCGCCTGCTCACACCCGAAGACGATCGCGAAGGCGCGGCGCCCGTCGGCGTCATCAGCCACGCCATTTGGCAATCGAAGTTCTCGAGCGACCCCACTCTCGTCGGCTCCAGCGTCATGCTCAGCGGTCATCCTGTCACCATCGTCGGCATCACCGCCGAAAACTTCCTCGGCGAGCGCAACGACGGCGACCCCGCGGGGGTATGGTTGGCGCTCAGCCTGGAACCTGAGTTCAACCCGACCCGTCAGCTCCTTCGCCAGCCGAACGATCATTGGCTCGATCTTATCGCGCGCATCACCAATCCAAAGAACGTCGCTCCCGCCGAGAACGCCATACGCGTAGAGCTTCTCCACTGGATTCGCGCACACCGCGACCCCGCTTCAAACGACCCCGAAACCGAGATCGCAAAACAGACCACCGAACTCGCACCCGCAGCCAGCGGCATCAACAACCTACGTGACGAGTACGAGAAGAGTCTCACCATGCTGCAACTCATCGCCGCCTTCGTCCTCGTCATCGCCTGCGCCAATCTTGCGAATCTCATGCTCGTCCGCGGCGTCGCCCGCCGTCAGGAACTCAGCGTCCGCAGCGCCCTCGGTGCCTCCCGCTCGCGCCTCGTCCGCGAAATGCTCGTCGAGTCCATCACCCTCGCTGTCTTCGGCGGCGCTCTCGGACTCTTCGTCGCCTACGCCGGAGTCAAAGCCATCCTCGCCATCGTAATGAAAGGCGTCACCGTCGATCCGCTCAACGCATCACCCTCTCTGCCTGTTCTCCTCTTCACCCTCGGCGTCTCCGCACTTACCGGAATCATCTTTGGCATCGCCCCCGCCCTTATGGCCTCGCGCCTCAACCCTGCCGAAGCTCTGCACGGAGCCAATCGCACCACTGGCAACATCAGTGGACTACAGCGCGCTCTCGTCATTGTTCAGGCGGCGCTCTCTGTCGCTCTTCTCAGCACCTCCGGCCTTCTCATCCTTAGCCTGCAGCGGCTTCAGCATCAGGACCTCCGCTTTGAGACCCATGGTCGCCTCATCGCCTTCGTCGACCTTCAGGCCGCAGGCATACGTTACGACCAGCTCGACAACCTCTACCGTCAGTTCGACCAGTCATTCGCCGATGCCCACAACCTGCATGACGCTGCATGGGCCACCTACAGCCCCATGTCCTACAACAACTGGAACACCGCCATAGCCCTCGACGGTGGGGATCCCGGCGCCAGGATGCTCGCCAGCTTTTCCTTCGTCTCGCAGCGTTTCTTCAACGCCGTGGGAACCCGAGTGCTTCAGGGACGCACCTTCACTGACGAAGACACATCGGCCAGCCGCCACGTCGCCGTCGTCAACAGAACCTTTGTCGATAAATTTCTCAAGGGCAAAAATCCCATAGGGAGTCTCTTCGGCCCCGATCCGCGCATGACAACCGAATACGAGATCGTCGGTATCGTCGACGACTCCAAGTACGGCGATCCCTCTCAACCCACACGCCCCATGTTCTTCATGCCTCTCTCGCAGACCGCGGATTACCAGAGCCTCAACGCCCCCCAGGGAATTCGCGATCAACATACGAAGAACGAGCATTTCGCGCACTTCGCTTCGAGAATAGTGGTTCGCTACGACGGTGACGCCGCTGCTGCTACCGCTGCCGTACGCCGCGCCATACAACAGGTGAATCCTGACATCGCCATCTCCTACCTCGTCACCTACGACGAGCAGGTCAGCAACTACTTCACAGGCCAGACCCTCGTCGTCCGCCTAACCGCCATCTTCGGTGCCGTCGCGCTCATCCTCGCCTCCATCGGCCTCTATGGCGTGACCGCCTACGGCGTCGCCCGCCGCATCCCCGAGATTGGCCTGCGTATGGCACTCGGCGCCGACCGCGCCAGCGTCGTCCGCCTCATCCTCCACGGAGCCGCCACCCAGATAGCTATCGGCCTCCTGCTTGGCATCCCTGCCGCCCTCCTCGCCGGACGCCTTCTCCAGTCACAGCTCTACCAAGTCAACGGCTACGACATCCGCACCATCCTTGCCGCCTGCGGAGTCCTCATCTGCAGCGCCCTCGTAGCCAGCGCCGTCCCTGCCCGCCGCGCTTCCAGCGTTGAGCCAATGCAAGCCCTACGAACGGAGTAGGAATATTCGAACCTGGGTCCCGGCAGATGATTCCCTGGTCCGCGACACAGTTCTTTCTGGAAGGTCTTTCTGAAGAGCTTAGAGCAATTCTCCTAATACTGTGGTGTTGGAGAAATCTGCGAATGCCGTTTTCTTCTAAGGAAAACGGCGCAAACTGCAAACGCTTCGCTCTACACCCTTAGGAGAACTGCTCTAGCTTTCATATGGACCCGCGCACACACGAAGTCCTATCACTCGATGTTGATGATATGCAGTCGTCGTTCTCTGTGAAAAAGGCCGTGCCCTCGTCCGCGAACTGACACGTCACCCCAAATGAATGCAAGCACCTAGCTCCTTATTGAAGCGAGGTGGAGCGGTGGCGAATCCTGGGGAAACCCCGTAAGTTTTGAAAAGGATGGTAGGCACGAGCGGATTCGAACCGCTGACCTCTACCGTGTCAAGGTAGCGCTCTAACCAACTGAGCTACGCGCCTGCGAGGTCGATAGGCATCCAAGAGTACATCCAGGAGACGCCCACCACTCAATTGTACCAAAGTATGTCCCGACTGAGTCTCGAAGGGGGCGCGGGGTGTAGGATGGCCGCGATGCTTTCCCAGGTACACGAGGGCGCTTCAGCTAAGATTCAGCTAAGTACTTTGAACGTCTTCGCACAGTTTCGTACGGCTCCCAATCTGCTCACGCTGTTGCGGCTCTTTCTGGTGCCGTTTCTGGTGATCGAAATCTTCGACGGCAAGTGGTCGGGCGCCTTCATCCTTTTTGTGGCTGCCGGCATCTCCGACGGTCTCGACGGTATGCTGGCGCGCAAGCTGGCCCAGCGCACCACCCTGGGCCAGTACCTCGATCCCATCGCGGATAAGCTGCTGCTCTCCACGTTGTTTCTGGTAGTGACGCATGAGGGGCTGGTACCGCGCTATGTGACGGTGCTGGTCTTCAGCCGCGATCTCGGCATCCTGCTGGTCTGCACCTTGTTGTATGTCACCAATACCCTCCGAGACTTTCCTCCCAGCATGCTGGGTAAGGTGAATACGGCTGTTCAGATCGTCACGGTCATTCTGATCTTGGTGCAACAGGTGTGGATGTGGCTCCCCTTTCAGACTCCGATCGATCTGCTGCTGCGTGCTATCTCCATCATTGCTCCCTGCTCTGCTGTCCAATACGCCTGGGCGGTCGCCCGGCGAGTCCAGGAAAGGGCAGCCGCCAACGGCGCCGCCTCCTGATCTTGTCCAGGTTGACTAGAGCATTTTCCCTGTTACTGGGTATCCCGGAAGAGGGGTGCAGTGGGCGCTTAGTCCTTCAGGCTTGTTTTGTCGCACAGCTTGTAACAAGCTGAATGGCGCGCGTCAGATCTTCGCGGCGGAACGGCTTCTGCAGCAGGAAGATCTTCTCGTCTTTCAGAGCACTCTGATTCAATTCATTGCGCGTGTACCCGGACATGTAGATCACAGGTATGGCTGGTTGTTTCGCCGTGATCTGTGCGCCTATCTCGACGCCGCTCATTCCGTTCGGAAGCACGACGTCGGAGATAAGCATATCGATCTCACCAAGCTGCTCATAGAGAGCCATGGCGCTCGGGCCATCCTCTGCGGCAAATGCTTCATAGCCCATATGGTTCAGCAGGCGTTCGAGCATCTTGCGAATCGACGAGTCGTCTTCTACCAGGAGGACGGTCTTCCTGGGGCCGGAGTGAACCGGGCCTGAGGCGGGTGGTTCCGCGGCAGTCGTCTCTGCCTGTTCATGTACGCGCGGCAGATAGAGGCTGACGACAGTTCCACTGCCCAGCTCGCTGGTGATGCCTAGTTGGCCGCCTGACTGCTTTGCGAATCCGTACACCATGCTGAGACCCAGGCCTGTGCCTTTGTTCACGGGTTTGGTGGTGAAGAACGGTTCCAGAACATGTTCCAGATCTTCGCGCGAGATACCTGTCCCTGTGTCTTTTACATCCAGCACGATGTAGTCGCCGGCGGGCAGCTCATGGACGAGAGCCTCTGTTGCGTCCATCGTGTGATTTCTACCGGAGATGATGATCGTTCCACCGTGCGGCATCGCATCGCGCGCATTGACGACCAGATTCAGGATGGCGCTCTCCAATTGACTCGGATCAACGAGCGTCTTCCATAGATCGTCGGGCAGTCGCTGTTCCACCCGGATCTCTTCACCCAGGCTGCGCGCCAACAGATCGGCCATCTCGCTTACTTGTGAGCGAAGATCGACGATTCTCGCTTCAAGAGACTGCTGCCGGGCATAGGCGAGCATGCGCCGCGTCAAACCGGCTCCACGGGCGACGGAAGAGAGTGCATCTTCTACCATCTCCCGAMTACGGTGATTGTCCTCAGCCTCATCCGCGATGCCTTCCAGGTTTCCCAGGATGATCATCAACAGGTTGTTGAAGTCATGGGCGATGCCGCCGGTCAATTGGCCGATGGCATCCATCTTCTGAGATCGCCGCAACTGCGCTTCGGTCGTATTGCGTTCCGTCACATCCAGCGCCACAACCATGCGTGCCGGTGTCCCTTCATAGACCACGGCATGGCTGAAGATATCGACCTCGATCAGCTTGCCGTCCTT
>NZ_JBFRCY010000311.1:0-5037 GCF_052113305.1 Terriglobus sp. YAF25 | reverse complement strand
GAATTCCTCCTGTGCGTGTCGTAAGCACAGGCGTACCGCTGGACATCGCTTCTATGAGGACCAGGCCAAAAGGTTCGTCCAAGGAGTTCAATACAAGCAGGTCGGCTGCTCGCAGGAGTGCCGACGTATTACGGATTTCACCAATGAGGTGCACCCGGCCCTTGAGCTCCGGTGTGGCTGCAACATGGCGAAGCGTCTCAAAGTACTCCTGCTCATGATCGAAGACGACCTTTCCCGCGATGACGAGATGCATCGTCGGCGCCAGTTGACGTATGCCCTGGAAGGCTCGGACGAGCTCCACCAGCCCCTTGCGCGCGCAGATCTGTCCTACAGCGCAAACCAGAAATGCATTGTCGGGAACTCCGATTGTCGACCGAAAATCACGATCGCCGTAGGCTTTCAGCGGGAACTGGGCGAGATCGGTTCCGTTATAGATGGTGTTCACTTTCCCGCCGAAGGGAAACAGGCCACGGAAGGCTTTGGCTACAGCATCAGAGACGGTGACGATTTGCGTGCGGCGTGAAAGAAAGGCGAGGAAGCGGATTGCGCTGCTGAAAGGATGTCGCGGGAGCGTGTCATGTACGTGCCAGATTGACGGACGCGACATACCTGCAGTCGCCAGGGAAACAACGATGCCTGCACGCAATGTGTTCGCATGAACAATGTCGGGTTTGAGATAGGCGACCGTCCGGCGAACGGCAACTACGGCCTGGCTTATTGTCCGGGCGGCTTGCCATAGCTGGCTCAGTCGCCATCCGAAGCGGGCCCGTACCTGTGGGATTTCGACGCATGGAACGTCTTCTGCCGTTACCGCCCTGGTAAGGCGACCATCCGCTGGGCATGCAACGAAGGGTTCGTAGTATCTGCGGTCAAGTCCTTTGATCATGTCCAGAAGGACTCTCTCCGCGCCGCTCACCTGGCCTGTGTGGTTGATATAGAGGACTCGCATGCGTCCGAAGGAGTTCATGCGGCCCCCGTCTCACGCAGGACGACAGGCACAGTCCGGGCGAGGATCTTCAGGTCGAGCTCAAGTGACCAGTTGTCGATATATTGCAGGTCGAGTTCGATCCAGCGATCGAAGCTCACATTACTGCGTCCGCCAATCTGCCACAGGCATGTGAGTCCGGGTTTGACGCTGAAACGGCGCATCAGCCATGCCTCAGAAAACAGACCTACGTCGCGCAGGTTCAGAGGACGTGGACCGACGAAGGACATCTCTCCCTTGAGGATGTTGATGAGCTGCGGTATCTCGTCGATGGAGGTCCTGCGGAGAAAGGCTCCTACCTTCGTTACGCGAGGATCTTTGAAGATCTTGAACACCGGGCCGCTATTCTCGTTGAGATGTTCGAGCGATGCTTGGGCAGCCTCAGCATTGACGACCATCGTGCGGAACTTATAGATCCGGAAGATGCGGCGTCCAAGGCCATAGCGCTGCTGCAGGAAGAACACGGGACCAGGGCTGGTGCTCTTGATGAGAATGGCTACGATAAGGAACACCGGCGCGCAGAGGATCAAGCCAAAGAGTGCGCCGGCAATGTCGATCCCTCTTTTAATGCGATGACGGTAGTCGTCCTCAACCATCTTGAGAATTACCTTGCGGTCGTCGTGGCGTTCCCGATAGCAGCGGCCTCGGCGCGAAGCATCGAAGAAGAGGTCATCGCGATACTGCACCTGGACACCCACTCGCTCGCAGACCGAGATCGTGTGTTCGATGGCGGCATAATCCGATTTCGCCGGCAGAGCGACGATGACCTCGTCAACGACCTGCTTCAGCAGGATGTCTTCAAGATCTCCAATCTTTCCGAGACAGTCGGCCGGCGTTTTCGACTGATATACGATGCCGTCCACACGGCCCAGGATCTTGTAGTCCCATTTCGGGTGTGCTTTGAGCTCCTCAGCGATCCGGCCGGCGCGCGCACGCTTGCCGACGATCACGGCATATCTGCTCTTCCGGAAACGAGGTTGCACATAACGGCGAAAGAGCCCGATTGCGATTCTCGACAACATGACGCCGGTGCCGGCGATGACCCAGAAGAGCAGTGCTTCTCTTACAAAGTGGCCATGGTGCCAGATCGTGGAGATCGTCCTTCCTGCGATCAGTGAAGAGAGGAAGGTTGCCAGGACGACTCTGCCTGGAAGGCCCTTTATCGACCGCACATGCCGCCAGGTATAAAGTCCGCAGTAGGAGAAGATGGTGTGCCACAGGATCAGACATACTGCCAGTACGGCAAAATGTCCGATAGAAATCCGCATGGACAGAAAATCAAGGACGTTGCTGGAGATCCCAGGCCGTCCGCCTCCAGCCCACAGAGCCAGATAGATAAGAGCCGCACTCATGCACGTAAGGTCGCCTATGCGGCCCGCAGGTCCGGCTATGGCTCTCGCAACTGACGGTTGTAGGCGAAGTGCAGACTCTGTCGGCATAGGCGCAATGAGCGGCGTGCTGAGCGACTCAAAGCGGGTTGCCGAGCGATCGTCGAACTGCGAATTCTTCTGCTGCACCGCAAACCTCCATCGATGAAACGAAAAAGAGCGTACGAATCCTGACGGCTGTGCGAGGCAGGGCGCAGCTAGCCGTTACCGTTCAGGAAGAGATGCCTATGGCATCTGAGTCGGGTTGAAAAATATGCCGAGGTTGCTCGCCTTCATGAAGCGGGCGAGGTGTTCCATTTTGTTCCGGGTCACCAGCAACATATCTCCTGGCTGTAACTCGGTATCTTTTTCCAACTCGGCCTTGGTTTTCACATTGTGCAGGTTGAGCTTGCGCACTTCAGCGTCATCGGCGTTGATCTTCCGAAAGAGAATGACCTGCGTGTCGCGCGCAGAGTCTTTGAAGCCGCCTGCCAGCATAACCGCCTGCAGTGCTGTTGTATCGTCTCGCAACTCGAACTTCCCGGGATGTTCCACCTCACCGGCAATGACCACGTATGGGTGCTCGAACTCCTGCAGCGTGATTGTCAGTTCCGGATTGTTGAGCCGGGCAGAGGCCTTCTGCACAATTTGATTGTGGGCATCATCAATGGAGAGTCCTGCGACCTTGATGTTGCCGACGATGTTCAGATTGACGCAGCCATCGGGCTGCACCTTGATTGTCTGATTGAATTCCGGGGTATAGCGATAGTTGAGGACGATGACGTCGCCAACATGCAGGGTATACACAGGCCGATGGTGCAGTTGCTGGTCAGCACCCAGCAAACGATGGCTTGGCGCCACCAGGAGAATGGCCAGCGTAATGGCCAACTTCACTGCATTCCATTGTCTTCCGGAAACTTGCTTACCTTCTATGCACTGGGGGATAACCATCGGGGCACCTCGCTAGTTTGCTTGTTGAGGATGTAACCAAGGACGGTTCCACCGGCAGCGGTGATCGCCTGCTCGGCCTGGCGTGGCTGATGTCGGAGTGTTCGGTTGGCCTCCGCCACCAGAATGACGCCATCGACGAATGGGGCAATGCTGAACAGGTCTCCGGATTGATCCAGGGAAGGGCAGTCGATGATCGTGTAGTCAAATTCAGAGCGCAGGAGCTCGATACAGTCGCGCCGGTAGCGCCAACTGCAATCCCATGGACTACGCCGTTCCGACAGCACGAGCGGCCGGGGACTACCTGCCGCATCATCTCCATAGTCTTCCTTAGGGTGATTTCCCGATCTTGCAACCGAGTTGCGGATGGCTTCGACAGTTGGCTCATGCAGCTTGCGTAAGAAGCTCAAATTGATTCCGGCTACCGACGAAAGGTCAGAGCTGGAGAGTTCCTGGAGCAAAGCCCGGGCTACGTAGGTGACACCTCCGCCGGTGTTACTTGAGCAAAGGGCGATAACCACTCCGGAATCCTGCTCTCGCGGCTTCTGCAGGATGGTGTAGAGGAGTGTTTGATATACCGAGCGTGAGACATCTGCCGATGCTGCCCATTCTGCCGTCTCCGGATGATCGAGAATTATCTTCATATCAGGTACCCTTCTTAGCGATATCGAACTAGACTTGCCCTCTGTATCTTTTGTGGTTCCGCGTTGGCAGTAAGTCCAATCAAGACCGGACCAAAGTCCGGAAGCCGTTCTTTCTTTCTCTTGCGGTCCTTATCCAGCGGCACTGTTGCCAGGACTGGATAGCGCGCGTATTTGTCCAACTCGTACGAGTTGGCAATGGTTTCTCTTCCCATCTCGGCGAGGAATACCAGGAAGCTGGCGAGGAAGATTGCAGTGAGACCACCCAGGATCGAGTCCACGACTGGCTTTGGACGAAATGGCATCGCAGAGTAGGTCGGATTTTGTTGTATTGCAACGTTGAGCAGGCGGTTTTCGTTCATGGAGTCCGCCATCTGTGCTTCATCGTGCTTTTGCGTATAAAGCTGATAGTTATTGGTCAGGTCGGCAACCTTCTGGCGTAGCGTCGTGTATTCGACCGTAGAGTCTTCAGCGTGAGAGAGATTCCTGCGGAGCTCGCTAACCTGTTGGGACAGTGCATCGCGTTTGGCCTGTAAGGCCTTACGATTCGTCTGGTTCAGGATGATGGAGCCAGTCATGGACTGCCAGACCGGGTTTACGTCCGTCGAGCTCTCCTGCGAGGTCATCTGTTGCGCATTCTTCAGGGCAGATTTGGTGTTCGAGATTTTCGTTTCAATCTCCTGCACAATGCGGTCCTGCGGGGTGAACTTCGTCAGCAACGAGGTGCGCTCATTCTGCAACTCGGCAAGCAAGGTATTCAATCGTTCCACGGAGTAGTCATTGGGAATGGTGCGCTGCTGCGTCGTCTGCCGCGGAGCGATGCCGGACAGTTGATGTGTGTCGCTCGCGATGCGCTGTGTCATCTCTCCGATTTGAGCGTCCAGGCTTCTCACTTCAGTCTGGGCGTCATTGATCTGGCGATCGATATTCTGCTCTGTCTCGGGCAGCGATACGATATTGTGCTGCTGTTGATACTGCGCCAGCTCCAGCTGCGCTTTGTCGAGATCGGTTTTGTAGTGTGCGGCTTCGTTGGCGAAGAATTGGGAGGTTCCCGGCGGCTGTGCAATCTCACGATGTTTCGCAAGGAAGGCATTCA